>JANMBW010000046.1:0-2780 GCA_031360565.1 Polaromonas sp. | reverse complement strand
GGCCGAAGTGGCGCGGCTCTTCTCCGCCAAGGTAGTGAGCCTGGGCGGGCGGGCAAATCCGCCTTCGGCCAGATGCTTGGTGATTAGCTCAGGGTCGCTGTACCCATGCGGCACACGCGCCATGAAGCGAGGCGGATCTGCTGGGAACATCTTCTGCAAAGCGCAGGTCACGGCGTCTGCGAACTCGTTCTGGTCAATCGTGTCCCACACGTTGAAGATGAAGGTGCCTCCCGGGCGCAGGACCCGTCTGGCCTCGGAGAAGGCCCTTGGCTTGTCCGGAAAGAACATGGCGCCGAACTGGCAGACGACCACATCAAAGCTTTCGTCTGAAAAGGGTAGCTGCGTCGCATCAGCCTGGCGCCATTCGACGGGACGATGGGTACCCACGGCAGCGGCCCGATCCAGCATGGCCTGATTTAGATCGGTGGCGATGATTTGCACTTCAGGCCTCAAGGCACTGGCAAGGTGCCGTGTGACGACACCCGTTCCGGCTGCGATCTCCAGCACGCATGACGGCTGACACATCGCTACGCGGGAAGCCAGGTCAACAGCATACGGCTCAAAAATCAACGGAACCATGTACTCGTCGTACAACTGGGGGATTGAGCCAGCAAAGAGTCGGTCTACCTCAGTTACAGCCATGGCGCCTCCAAACCTGCTGGTGCAGGACGGTCACGGTAGCGAAGTATCAGAACGTTCTATCGGAACGGGTCCGGCTTTCCATTCGATCTGCCGCCCTCAGCGATGGACTAGATTACTATTTTGTCTTGGGCGTTAGCAAGACATATTTACCCAGGCATCCAAGCTATGAAAACCCCGTGGATTCCCTTTTCGCAGACGATTCCGCAAGGGTTTGAGACAGAGCGCTTGCGGCTGCGGCCACTCACCGTGCACGATGCGGTCAAGGACTACGACGCCGTCATGTCAAGTCGTGCCGAGTTGTGGGAACTGTTCGGCCCGGGCAGCAACTGGCCCGCCGAATCGCTGACACTTGAACAGGACATCATCGACCTGGCTTGGCACCAGAAGGAATTTCAGATCAATTGTTCGTTCACCTACACCGTGGTGGCGCCCGACGAATCGCGCGTACTGGGCTGTGTGTACCTGTTTCCGCCGACCCGGAGCGGTTGCGATGCGGAGGTTTTTTATTGGGTACGCAGCTCGGAGCTGGGGGGCAGCTTGAAGACGCATCTTTGGCACCGCATGCAGCAGTGGCTTCGGGATGAATGGCGGTTTAGCCGGGTGGCTTTGCCCGGACAGTTGCCCGTGGACGAAGTGTCGCTAGCCGCGGCTTGAACCGGCGGACTCCAGTGAGCAACGGCACTTGGCGCTGCGCTCAGGTCATGCGGTAACGGGCGACCGCATCGGCATCCCACTCCAGACCAGTTCCCGGGCGCTCGTTCATGGGCCAGCAGCCATCCACAATTTTGACTGGCTGAGCGCTGATCGGATCGGTCCAGTCGACATACTCAAGCCAATCAAATGTCGGCGTGGCTGCCAGCAAGTGGGCGCTCACCTCTGGCATCAGGTGCGAGCTCATGCGCGCGCCGTGTGCCTCGGCAATGCCGGCGGCCTGCATCCAGCCGCTCACGCCGCCTATGCGCGCCACGTCCGGCATGACCAGATCACAGGCTTGGGCCTGTAACGCCTGCAACATCGCCTTCGGGCCGTCAAAGTTTTCACCGAGCTGCAGCGGCAATTCGAGCGCCGCCGCGATCTCGGCGTTGCCCGCCAGGTCGTCGTGGCGAATCGGCTCTTCCAGCCAGGCCAGGCCTTCTGTTTGCAGCGCCCGCCCACGCCTGAGCGCCTCGACCCGGGACAGCGCCTGGTTGTAGTCGGCCAGCAGCGCCACTGCATCGGGCAGGCGCGCGCGCACCGCTCGCGTCACGGCCAAGTCTTCGTCCAGCGTGGCATAACCCAGGCGCAGTTTCACCGCCTGCATGCCGCCTTCGAGCAGCGCCTCGGCTTCGTCAGCAGCTGCCTGGGGGCTCATCAGGCCGAGGCCGCAGGAGTTGTAGACACGCAGGGGCCGCGGGCTGCCACCCAGCAGGCAAGTCAGCGGCGTTGCCGCCGCCACCGCCAGGGCATCCCACAGCGCCATGTCGAGTGCCGACAAGGCCATGCGCACCACGCCCGTCACGCCCAGCAAGGCGAAGCGTCGCTGCAGTTTGGCTGCCAACGCCAATGGGGCAAGCCGATCGCCGCGCACCATTTCCTCCGCGTCGTCCAGCACCTGCGCGATGGCCCGGGCGCCACTGCGCCTGTAGCAAAATACATACGATCGGCCGGTGACGCCCTCTTCGGTCTGCACCTCGACCAGCAGCAGCGGGGCGGATCGCACCGCATCAGCGCTGGTCCCCAGCACGTAACGCATCGGGACCTCGACAGGCGTGGAATGCACGCTGCGCAAGCGTAGACGCAGCCCGGCTGCCGGAGAGCCGATCTCGCTCATGGCGCACCGCCGTCGGCATGCAGCGCCAGGATATCGGCGATAGCCCGATTCAAAGGTGTCGCTACACCCTTGGCCAGTCCAAGTTCAACCACCCCGCCGGACAGCCAACGCACTTCCAGCCGGTTGCCGCGCTGCAAGTCGTGGTGCATCGATGCCGTCATGTCGGGCGAAACCTCGTCGGCCAGTTGCAGGCGAACCTGGGCGTAGTCCTCGGGCAGCGGCACACCCTGCGCGCGACCGACCTGCACCACCTCGTGCATGACGTCATGCAGAAACGCCCGAGTCTGGGGGTGGCTGCGAATCGGCCCGATCGGCTTGCGGATGGTCG
>JANMBW010000492.1:0-3158 GCA_031360565.1 Polaromonas sp. | reverse complement strand
CGGTACCAGTGGTTGAGACGAATTTCACCGCAGAAGTGCAGCATAAGGGTTTCCAGCGCCGGGGCGGGCTCAAACTCGAAACGCACTTCATGCAGTTCCTGTTCGGTTGGCGCCAGATCGGGGCGGAACCGCTTGAGGTATTCCATCAGTACAAGCGAATGCTTTTGCTCTTCGAAAAACCAGATCGACATAAAGGCCGAAAAATCGCTGTCGTCCTTGTTGTCACGCAAAAACATTTCGGTGGCCGGCAAGGCCGACCATTCGGTGATGGCATTCATTTTGATGGTTTGCGCCTGCTCGTCCGACAGCTTGGCCGCGTCAAAGCTGGCCCATGGAATATCCTTGTCCATGTCCCAGCGGACAGACTCAAGCTGTTTGAACAGTTCAGGGTAAAGCATGGGAACTCCTTCGAATTCAATAGGGGCGTCAACAAACCGCGGCAGTCAGTTCATGACACGGTTAGAGAATACGCCCATCACCTCGCACTGGATGCACTCCGGCGCGCGACTGCGATCTTAATTCTAGGCCGGTAATGTGACAAATAGTGCGATGCGGCGCGATTGACACGCAGCGGATGGGGTTTCACGCGCAACCGCAGAATCGCCCAGAGCGAGCATGTTTGAATCGATCCACCGAGCTTCATGAAAGTCGGTGATCCGCGTGAATTGCCGATGCGCCATGAATCCACTGGCCCTCTAAAAACGTATCAAACTCTAACTGGCATACCGGAAAGACAGCGAGACAATATCCGCTTTGTCGACTCCGACTCGATTTTGTTGCCCCTTCGTCTGATCTTTAAAAGTGAGTGCCATCATGTTTTACAAACTGTTCAAATCTGCCTTAGCAATATCCTGCCTTGTGGTGGGCATCAGTCTGGCCGCAAGCGCTTCACAGGCCGCAACGCCCGCTGCAGAGGCGGACCGGTCAGCTTCCACCATGGGTGCCAATTGTCCTGCCCTGTTGCAGCAACAGTTTTTGCGCCTGCAGGATGAAAAACCGCAATCGCTGTGCCAGTACAGCGGCAAGGTGGTGGTCGTGGTCAACACTGCAAGCTTTTGCGGCTTCACCTCCCAGTACGAGGGACTGGAGGCGCTCTACGCCAAGTACAAAGACCAGGGCCTGGTGGTGCTGGGATTTCCGTCCAATGATTTCGCGCAAGAAACCGGCAGCAACAAAGAGATTGCAGACTTTTGCGCCAACACTTTTGGCGTGAAATTCCCCATGTTTGCGAAAACCAGCGTTGCTGGCAAAGACGCCAACCCCCTGTTCAAGCAACTGTCTAGCAAGACCGGCACACCGCCGCGCTGGAATTTTTATAAATATGTGATTGGGCGTGACGGGCAGAGCGTTGCCAGCTTCAACTCGATGGCAGCGCCCAACAGCCGGCAATTTGTCAAAGAGATTGAAAAGCAACTCGCAGCGAGATAGGCCAACCGGTGACACGGCTCAAACGAATTTATTACCGCTCAGTCTTTATTTGACTGATTGGTAACTTTCATGTGAAAATCGACTCCGGCGCGGCGTCGAAAGTTCGCGCCATCTTTTTTCGCCTGCCCGGCAAAGCCCCAAATGACCCCTTGCACGTTCACAAATCTTTACCATGCGAGCTGGCCCAGCATTGGGAACTCTGCGCGTCGCTGCAGCGTCCTAGAGGGGTCTGCGAGCCATCCTGCAGATGGTGGTGCTGACAAGAAAACAGTTTCATTGTTGCGAAGCCTTCTGGTGCATTTGGCGCCAGACGAAATCCCGGGGCGCTCCTCCTCCTCCCTCCCTCCCTCGTTCGCGCCGGGGCGCTTCGCAACATTTTTATATTCCAGGTGCGGCAGTTGAGCCGCGCACCGTGCCGGCCCCGGGTAGCGATTGTCGGTTCTGGCATTGCTGGCCTCGCCGCCGCCCACAGCCTGCAAGGGCTAGCCGATGTCACGCTGCTCGAGGCGGCTGATTACTTTGGCGGCCACACCCATACCGTAGACATTACCCTGCCCACCGCAGAGGGTTCCATCACGCACGGGGTGGATACCGGGTTTCTGGTCTTCAATGAGCGCACCTACCCAAACCTGATCCGGCTGTTTGCTGAGTTGGATGTCAAAACGGCCAAATCGGACATGTCCTTTTCGGTCAAGGTGCCCGATGCAAACGGCACCCAGGCGCTGGAATGGAGTGGCTCCAGCCTGAACAGCGTGTTTGCCCAGCGGCGAAATTTGGCCAGCTGGAAGTTTTTGCGCATGCTGCGCGACATCATGCGCTTTAACCGCATCACCACCGCGCTGGCCAATGCCAATGCGGAAGCCGCCATGCTGCAGCCGCTCGGCGAATTTTTAACGGCTGAGAAATTTTCTGACGAGTTTCGGGACTGGTACTTTTTGCCGATGATGGGCTGCATCTGGTCCTGCCCGACCGACCAGATGTTGAAGTTCCCGGTCGCAACCATGATCCGGTTTTGCTACAACCACGGCCTGATACAAGTTGCCAACCGGCCTCAGTGGTGGACCGTGGCCGGGGGTGCCAGGCATTACGTCGACAAGATCATTGCCAGCATCCCCGACAAACGCCTGAACAGCCCGGTGCGCCGCATCGAGCGCGATGCCGATGGGGTGCGCGTGATCAGCGACGGCCAGGACGAGCGCTTCGACAAGGTGGTGCTTGCGGCCCACTCAGACCAGTCGCTGGCCATGCTGGCGAGCCCCACTGTCGCCGAGCAAGACGTACTGAGCGCCGTTCGTTACCAGTCCAATCTTGCTGTGCTGCACACCGATGCATCGGTTCTTCCAGCCAAAAAGCTGGCATGGGCCGCATGGAACTATGAGCGCGCCCAGTCCAGCGACCGCGAATCTGCCCAGGTATGTCTGCACTACCTTCTCAACATGTTGCAGCCACTGCCCTTTAGCCAGCCGGTGGTGGTATCGCTGAATCCGGTACGCGAAATTGCACGTAATCACATCATGGGTGAATTTGAGTACGCACATCCGGTATTTGACCTTGACGCGATTCGCGCGCAGGGCCAGTTGCCGCATCTGCAAGGTCAGCAGCACACTTATTTCTGCGGTGCCTGGACCGGCTACGGCTTCCATGAAGACGGCTTGAAATCCGGCATGCAGGTTGCCAAGCTGTTGCAAGAAAGCCTTGGAGCCCGGGTGTGACAGACCTGGCCACGCCTG
>JANMBW010000364.1:0-1917 GCA_031360565.1 Polaromonas sp. | reverse complement strand
ACGCCCGAGCGTCTGATCGCCCGCAAAGACCTGATCACCGCGCTGGAGCATGGGCAAACCCGGCTGCAGCTGCGGCTCAAGCTGACCCACGCCCAGCGCGACAGTCTGGTTGACGATGCCAAGGGCGACAGCCTGGATGCCACGCTGTGCCTGATGCAGGCGGCGTGGGCGCAGGGCCAGCATGAGCGGGGAGCGCCTCATTACGGATTGCCGGCTGGGCTGGATCCGCTCGAGGGCTGGATCATCACCGCCTAGAACCACTCGTGTCGCCATCTGTTTCAGCGCTGATGTCCTGGCTTGACGCCAGAGGCTGGACGGCTTTCGGCTTTCAGACCGAAGTCTGGGATGCCATCCGTCAGGGTCGGGGTGGCCTGTTGCATGCCACAACCGGCGCGGGCAAAACCTATGCCGTCTGGCTGGGAATCCTGGAGCGTTTTGCCGTGCCTCGCGTCCCCGCGCAGCGTCCGGTTGATTCACCCGTGGTACCCGCCCGAGCCGCCAAGCGGGTCGCCGCACCAGCCTTGATGGTACTCTGGATCACCCCCATGCGCGCCCTGGCTGCTGACTCGATGCGTGCGCTGCAGGCGCCATTGGCCGATCTGGCCCCGCATTGGACGCTTGGCATGCGAACCGGCGACACCTCCAGCGCCGAACGCGCCCGGCAAAGCCTGCGCTGGCCGACCACGCTGCTCACGACTCCCGAGTCGCTCAGCCTGATGCTGGCCAGAATGCATGCACAACAGGAACTCGCCACGGTGCAGGTGGTCGTGGTCGATGAATGGCATGAATTGATGGGCAACAAACGCGGGGTGCAGTTGCAACTGGCGCTGGCCCGCTTGCGGCAGCTCAATCCGAAGCTGATGGTCTGGGGCATGAGCGCAACCCTTGGCAACGTGGCGTATGCGGCGCGGGCCTTGCAGGGGACTGCGGAGCGTGCGGGTGCCGGTTGCCAGCCCGTCATCGTCCAGGGCAAGGTCAACAAAACTCTGGTGATTGACACGCTGATTCCCGACAATCCGGGTAATTATTCGTGGGCCGGGCATCTTGGGGCACGGATGCAGCAAGCCGTGGTGGACGAAATTGCGGCGTCGGGAACCACGCTGGTCTTTACCAACACCCGCTCGCAGGCTGAGATCTGGTACCAGCTGCTGTTGGCGGCAAGACCTGACTGGGCCGGCCATATCGCCTTGCACCATGGCAGCCTGGACAAAGCGGTACGCGAGTGGGTCGAGGTGAGCCTGAAGGAAGGGCGGCTGCGCGCAGTGGTGGCGACCTCTTCGCTCGATCTGGGCGTTGATTTTTTGCCGGTCGAGCGGGTGCTGCAGATTGGCTCGGCCAAAGGGGTGGCGCGTCTGCTGCAACGCGCGGGACGCAGCGGTCACGCGCCGGGTCGGGCCAGTCGCATCACGCTGGTGCCGACCAATACGCTTGAACTGCTGGAAGCAGCAGGCGCCCGGCGTGCCGCACGCGCTGGCCGCATTGAAAAAAGACTGGCGCCCGACAAGCCGCTCGACGTGCTGGTGCAGCATCTGGTGACGCTGGCACTGGGCGGCGGTTTCAATGCCGATACCCTCCTTGAGGAAGTCAAAACCGCCTGGTCCTACCGCGAACTGACGCCGCAAGAATTTGACTGGGCGCTGGCCTTTTGTGAACGCGGCGGCAGCAGCCTGACGGCCTATCCGGATTACCACCGCATCGTGGCCGATGACAAGGGCACCTACCACGTGCCCGATGCACGGATTGCGCGCCGGCACCGAATGGGAATTGGCACCATCGTGGGCGATGCCAGCCTGCAGGTGAAGTACCTCCGTGGCGCCAAGATCGGAACGGTCGAAGAAAGTTTTATTGCCCGATTGCGCAAGGGCGACTGCTTTGTTTTCGCGGGTCGCCTGCTGGAGCTGGTGCGGGTCCACGACA
>JANMBW010000352.1:0-2228 GCA_031360565.1 Polaromonas sp. | reverse complement strand
GGACGCTGCAGTCGCCGCAGCCTTCACACACCAGCTCGTTGATCACGACACGTGCTGCCGGATCAATCAGGGTGCCGCGCTTGCGGCGACGCCGCTTTTCAGTCGCACAGGTCTGGTCATAAATGATGATGGTGCAGCCCTTGATCTCGCGGAACTGCCTTTGCAGCGCGTCAAGCTCGTCGCGGTGGTGCACGGTGACGCCTTCCGCCAAAGCCACGCCCCTGTATTTCTCGGGCTCATCGGTCACTACTATGGTTTTGATAGCGCCTTCTGCGCGCATGGATTGGGCTATCTGCGCAACCGAATGCCCTTCAGGCCTTTCGCCGACCTGCTGGCCGCCGGTCATGGCGACCGCGTCGTTGTAGAGAATTTTGTAGGTGATGTTGACACCTGCCGCGATGGCTTGGCGAATCGCCAGCAGGCCGCTGTGAAAGTAGGTGCCATCTCCGAGGTTGGCAAACATATGGGTGTCGGTGGTGAAGGGCTGCTGCCCGACCCACGGCACGCCCTCGCCGCCCATCTGCGTGAAACCCATGGTGCTGCGGTCCATCCACAGTGCCATGTAGTGGCAGCCAATACCGGCCATGGCGCGTGAGCCCTCGGGTACTTTGGTGGAGGTGTTGTGCGGACAGCCCGAGCAAAACCAGGGCGGCCGCTCGCTGTCCACCACCAGCGAGACCATCGACTGTTCCTTGGCTTCAAGAATCGCCAGACGAGCGTTGATACGGGCCAGCATGTCGCTGTCGAGCGCCAGCTTTTTGACGCGTGAGGCAATTGCCCGGGCGATCAAGGCGGGCGACAGATCAGCATTGGCGCGCAGCAAGGTATTGGCCGAAGGGTTGGGCATGCTCCATTCGCCGCCGCTGTAGTCGCCGGCCAGTTCGTCAAACTTGCCGACCACATTGGGCCGCACATCACCGCGCCAGTTGTACAGCTCTTCTTTCAGCTGGTATTCGATGACCTGGCGCTTTTCTTCGACCACCAAAATTTCCTGCAAACCGGTGGCGAATTCACGCGTCAGCTGCGCCTCGAGTGGCCAGACCACGCCGACCTTGTGCAGGCGAATCCCGAGCTGGCGGCAGGTCGCATCATCAAGCCCCAGATCCATCAGCGCCTGGCGCGTATCGTTATAGGCTTTGCCGCTGGCAATCAGGCCAAAGCGGTCATGCCTGCTTTCAATCGCGTTGTAGTTCAGCCGGTTGGCGCGGATATAGGCCAGCGCCGCATACCATTTGGTGTCGAACAGGCGCTGCTCCTGCTCCAGTGGGGCATCGGGCCAGCGAATATGCACGCCGCCCGGTGGAATCTGGAAATCGGTTGGCAGTTTGATCTGCACCCGTTCCGGGTCAATCATGGCACTGCTGGAGGATTCCACAATCTCCTGGATTGTCTTCATGCCCGCCCAGACGCCTGAATACCGGCTGAGCGCAAAAGCGTGCAGGCCAAGGTCAAGAATCTCCTGCACACTGGCCGGAAAAAACACCGGCAGACCGCAGGCCTTGAAGATATGGTCACTCTGGTGCGCGGCAGTGGAGCTTTTGGCAACATGGTCGTCACCGGCCACGGCAATCACGCCACCCCAGGGCGTGGTTCCGGCCATGTTGGCGTGCTTGAAGACATCAGAGGTGCGGTCCACACCCGGCCCCTTGCCGTACCAGATGCCAAACACGCCGTCGAACTTGTTGGTCCCTGGCGGGGCAAAGCCCAGTTGCTGGGTGCCCCAGACCGCCGTAGCGGCCAGTTCTTCATTGACCCCAGGCTGAAAAACAATGTTCTGCGCCTTCAGATAAGGAGCCGCCTTCCACAAGGCCTGGTCATAACCGCCAAGCGGTGAGCCGCGGTAACCCGATATAAACCCGGCCGTGTTTTTGCCCAACTGGGCATCTCGCAGGCGCTGCAGCATGGGCAGCTTGACCAGAGCCTGCACGCCGCTCATGAAGGCGCGGCCATAGTCGAGCGCGTATTTGTCGTCCAGCGTGACGGTTTCCAGTGCGCGGCGAATGTGGTCGGGCAAGGGCGCGTTCATCGTTTGTCTCCGGTGGGGTGCCCACTCATGCAATGAGCTTACGCTTTAAAAGCGTCAAACGCAGCATAGGGCAAGCCGCCAGGGTTCAAACCCTTTCAGTCGGCCGACCCAGAGCGTGGTGCAAGACGCGACCCAGCATCGCGCCCAGCACCTGCGCCAGCACAAACCCTGGTGCGCTGGCTGGCGCGATGCCGGCAAAGCT
>JANMBW010000055.1:0-3830 GCA_031360565.1 Polaromonas sp. | reverse complement strand
GGTTATGAAAACAGCGGTGTCCTGGCCGCGCATACGCAGAGACTTCGTAGCGCTGCAAACCCGCAGCTTCAGCCAGTTCACTGACTTTGTCGAGCATGGCGTAAGCCTCGTCATCTTCAGGCAGCACTGGCGGAAATTTGGCGAAATAAGTGTTGGGTTCAATCGTCAGGTGATAGATTGAAATGTGCGGTGGGTCCAACGCAAGAGCCTGACGCATGTCTCGTGCAAATTCTTCAATTGTCTGGCCAGGAAGCGCATACATGATGTCAAGATTGAAGGTGTCAAACGCCTGGGCTGCTTCTTCGACTGCGGCAATTGCCTGCGCTCCATCATGCACCCGGCCCAGCGCCTGGAGGTGGCCGTCATCAAAGCTTTGCACGCCGATAGAAAGTCGATTCACGCCAGAACTGCGAAAGGCCTTGAAGCGATCCTTTTCAAAAGTTCCGGGGTTGGCTTCCAGGGTGATTTCGCAGTCGGCGCCAAGCCGCAGCCGCGCACGGATGTCGGCCAGCAGACGATCGATCGCAGCCGGCGAAAACAAGCTGGGCGTGCCACCGCCAATGAAAATGCTGTGAACCGTCCGTCCCCAGATCAGGGGCAGTGAAGACTCCAGATCGGCTACCAGCGCATTGATGTAGCGCTGCTCGGGAAGTTCTCCAGGCAACTCATGCGAATTGAAATCGCAGTACGGACACTTCTTGAGACACCACGGCAAATGCACATAGAGTGAAAGCGGCGGCAGGGACCCCAGCTGCAGCGTGCCACTGCGCATGTAATGTTGGGGGTCCTGCTGGCGCATCGCTTGCCGCTTACACCCAGCACTCACGCATGCGCTCGATCATCTGGCGCGTGGCTTTGCCGCGATGGCTGTGCGCGTTTTTAATTTCGACCGGCAGCTGCGCAAAGGTCTGACCAAATTCCGGGATATACATCACCGGGTCAAAGCCAAAGCCGTTGCTACCGATGGGCACACTGGCAATTTCTCCGACAACCCGGCCCACTGCTATCAGGGGCTCGGGATCGTCGGTTGACCGGACGGCCACCAGGGTGCTGACGAGTGCAGCACGCCGGTCAGTCAGGTGCGCCATTTGCTCCAACAAGGCCTTGACATTGTTGTCATCGCCTTTGGCATAGCCGTACTGAGTGGCATAAAAAGCGGTATCCACTCCGGGTAACCCGCCAAAAGCATCGACGCATAAACCCGCATCGTCGGCTAGCGCTGGCAAGCCGCTGAGTCGCGATGCGTGGCGAGCTTTTGCCAGCGCGTTTTCGACAAAGGTGCGAAACGGCTCGTCGGCTTCTGGTATGCCCAGCTCGGACTGCGGAATCAAATGCAGGCCCAGCGGTGCCAGCATGACTTGCAATTCAGCAAGCTTGCCTGGATTATTTGATGCCAATACAATTTTCATAACAAAAATGGCTATAGCCCAATCAATTCAATGGGTTTATGCTATTTATTTGATAGCGACTGCTTCTGGCATGCAATCAGTTCATTGATGCCTTTTTCAGCCAGAACCAGCAGGGCGTCCATTTCCCGTCTGCTGAAAGCCGCGCCTTCCGCAGTGCCCTGCACTTCCACAAAATTGCCGCTGCCGGTCATGACGACATTCATGTCGGTATCACAGGCCACGTCTTCGATGTATTCGAGATCCAGCAAGGGTGTGCCCTGCACAATGCCCACCGAAATCGCCGCCACATGATCAATGATGGGCGTTTCGCTGATTTTCCGGGCTGCCAAAAGTTGGTTGACGGCATCCTGCGCAGCCACGAAGGCGCCAGTGATGGCGGCGGTGCGGGTACCCCCATCGGCCTGGATCACGTCGCAGTCCAGGAAAATTGTGCGTTCACCCAATTTTTTCAGGTCAAACACCGACCGCAGGGAGCGGCCAATCAGACGCTGGATTTCTTGCGTCCGCCCGCTTTGTTTGCCGCGTGCAGCCTCCCGGTCACTGCGGGTGTGGGTGGCGCGCGGCAGCATACCGTACTCGGCCGTGACCCAACCCTCGCCGCTGCCTCGCTTATGGCCGGGCACTTTATCTTCGACAGAGGCCGTGCAGAGCACCTTGGTTCCGCCGAATTCAATCAGCACAGAACCTTCTGCATGGACGGTGTAATGACGAGTCAACAACACAGGGCGAAGGGCGTCAGCGGCGCGCAGGCCGCTTCGTTCAAACTGACTCATGGGTAAATTGCTTTCTCGCGGAATGGCCGCGCGGGTAAAAGTCTCAGATAGCGTTGGGTAACGCGCAAAGGCGGCAGAGGCGGCGCACCAACGAGTGGGGCTTTTTCAGGCCTTTCGCGGGCCAGATCGGCGAATTGCCTCGTTGATTTCGGCGATAGAGCGCTCTATCGTCGCTTCATCAAGGTCATCGACCATGGTGTCAATCACCCCCGCCTGGATGGTCGAGGCAAAGACACCCTCCATGATGTTGTCGGTTGAAACGCCCCGGGTAGATTCGAAAGCGTCGGGCGTTTCCCATTCCATTGCCAGCACCGTGACGTTGTCACTGTGTTCGCCACCGGCACGCAAGGCGCTCTCAACCAGATCGGGTACCGCGTCGGAGACACTCCTGCCGCTTAGCTGTCCGACAATTTCTTCGTCGCTCAAGCTGCCCCACAAGCCATCGGAGCACAGCAGCAGTTTGTCGCCTTGCTGCAATACAACTGGGCCCGCCACATCAAACACTGGCTTGCTGGGTGACCCCAAACAGGTGAAAAGAATATTGCGGTTGGCACTGTTGAAATTGATCACCCCCGCTCTTTGCTGCTCAAGGTAGGAATGGTCACGGGTGCGGGTCAGCAACTGGCCGTCGCGCACAATGTAAAGCCGCGAATCACCGCAATGCACCCAAGTTGCACCCGTGCCCTGCAAAATCACTGCTACCAGCGTGGTGCGAGGGGTATCCAGCATGCCTTTTTCGCTGGCATAGCGAATGATCTGGTGATGCGCCGCAATCAGGGCGGTGGATAAAAACTCGCCGGTGTCACTGACGATGGGTCGCGCTTCCCTTTGATACAGGGCAGACACGGTTTGCAAGGCAAGTTGAGCCGCCACCTCGCCATCGGGGTGACCTCCCATGCCGTCGGCCAATACAAAGAGACCGGATTCCCGCGTGTAGCAGTAACCCATACGATCTTCATTTTTTTCACGACCGCCTTTGCGGCTAACCTGAAAGACAGAGAACTTCATTTGAATCGGGTGGCAAAGCCGGTCGCTTTACGTGCGGTTTTTTTCGTGTCAGCCACAATGTTGTCGAACTGCAGCCGAACCTTTTCACTGACGCTGAGTTTGGTGTAGCGACGCTCACCCTCCCGGCTCAACTCCTTTTGCAGAGCGAACACGGACTGCGGCCTTGACAGGGGATCCAGCGCCATACACCACTCGACGACCTCTATCAGGTTGTCTGAATAAACGCCCCGCAGCCGCGACAAGGCCAAAGACAATCGGTCTTTCTCGAGCCGCTGCGGTGCATCGTTTGGCGGGTAACCCTGCATCGTGGCGTAAATGCAGGCACCAATCGCATAGATGTCCGTCCAGGGTCCCATGGACGAATCCCGGCGGTACATCTCAGGAGCGGCAAAACCGGGGGTGTACATGGGCCGGATGAAGTTGCCCTCTTTGCTCAAGACCTCGCGGGCAGCGCCAAAGTCAATCATCACGGCCCGGTTGTCGTCGGTGATAAAAATATTGGCGGGCTTGATGTCGAGGTGCAGCATTTTGTGCTGATGCACGATGCGCAAGCCACGCAAGATCTCATCAAAGAGCGAGCGAATGGTCGACTCTCGAAATACCTTTTGCTTTTTCAATTCCCGCGCCGTGATTACAAAGT
>JANMBW010000042.1:0-1988 GCA_031360565.1 Polaromonas sp. | reverse complement strand
CATGGCCTCCTTGCGCTCTGCCAGCCGGTGCATGATGTTTTCAATCACGATCACCGCACCATCCACAATGATGCCGAAATCGAGCGCGCCCAGGCTCAATAAATTGGCAGGCACGCCCATGATTTTCAAACCCAGGAAGGTCGACAGCAGCGCCAGCGGAATGATGACCACCACCGCCAGGCTGGCCCGCACATTTGACAAAAACAGGTACAAGACCAGTGCCACCAGCAGCGCGCCCTCGACCAGGTTTTTGAACACCGTGGTCAGCGTCTTGCCCATCAGCCAGGTGCGGTCGTAGTACGGCACTATCTGAACGCCCTTGGGGAGTCCGCGCTCGTTCAGCGCGGCGATTTTTTCTTTCACGCCTTTGAGTACCACGCTCGGGTTTTCGCCTTTGCGCATGATGACAATACCCGTCACGATGTCGTCATCCACGTCTTGACCAACGATGCCCAAGCGCGGCACAGCACCAATTTTGACCTCTGCAATGTCGCGTATCAAAATCGGGGTGGCGTTGCGCGAGGCCACCACAATGCGGCCAATGTCATCCGGCGAGCGCAGCAGGCCAATGCCGCGAATTGCAAACTGCTGCTGGCCCTGCGCCACATAGCTGCCGCCCGCGTTTGAGTTGCCACGGCCCAGCGCATCCAGCAGGTTTTGAAACGTGAGCTTGTAGGCGCGCAGTTTGTCCAGGTCAGGCTGCACCTCGTACTGTTTGATAAAGCCGCCCATGGCCACCACGTCAGCTACGCCGGGGACTTGCCGCAGCGCGCGTTCAATGACCCAGTCTTCCAGCGTGCGCAGGTCGGTGGTGGTTTTGCCGTCGCCACGCAGGCGGTAGCGCATCACCTCGCCTACCGGCGTAGCATTTGGTGCCACATTGACTTGCGCACCAGAGGGCACATCCACGCTGCCCAGCCGCTCGTTGACTTGTTGGCGTGCGATGTTGACGTTGGCTGCATCGTCATAAGTAATGACGGTGTAAGAAAGGCCAAACTGGGTATGTGAGAACAGCCGAATCGAGTTGGGTAAGCCTGACAGCGCAGCCTCAATTGGCAGTGTGACCTGCTTTTCAACTTCTTCAGCCGCCCGGCCCGGGAACAGTGCAATCACGGTGACCTGGGTGTCGGTCACGTCCGGGAAAGCTTCAACCGACAGGTTTTTAAAGGCAATCACGCCAGACATCACAAACAGTAGCGTGCCGAGCACGATGAACAGTGGCTGGTGCAGCGCGTAGGCAATCAGCTTTTTCATGGTTTGGCTTGGCCAGGTGTCATTGCAGGAGCCGGAGTTGCTACTGTATTAGTAGCTGCTTGCGCCCGGTTTGATTGGGTTGCAGAATCTTTTGATGCTGATTTCTCGAATTTTTCAGACGGGTTGGCTTCTTGCTGTGTGGCGCGGAAGGTGCGCGCCAGCAGCAGCATGTTTTCACTGACCACCTGCTCGCCCGCCTCTAGCCCGCTGGAGACCACGGTCTCACGTGGGCCCTGGTAGCTTAAAGTGACCTCGCGCGACTCAAACACCCCCGGCTGGGTTTGCACCATCACCGCGTGCTTGCTGCCCAGCAGCGACACCGCCTGCGACGGAATCACCACACCGGCGCCAATCATGCGCTCGATGCGGGCAGTGGCCAGCATTTCGGCCTTGAGCACGCGATCGGGGTTGGCCACCACGCCCCGTACCTTGATGGTGCGGGTGGCGGGGTCAATGTAGTCGGCGGCAGCCACCACACGCCCTTCAAACTTTTGTTTGGGCAGACTCGGAATGATCAGTTCAAACAGTGTGCCGGGCCTGAGCGTGCCAATTTCGGATTCGCGCGCATCCACCTGCACCCACAGTGAGGTCGGATCGGTGACGACGAAGAGTGGTGGCATGCCCGGGCCGGATTGGTCGGGCCGCACCTCCTGGCCTGGATTGAGGTTGCGTTCGACCACCGTACCGTTGATGCCAGCGACCAGGCCGAGCTGCTGGTTGATTCCGGCGCCGCC
>JANMBW010000285.1:0-2143 GCA_031360565.1 Polaromonas sp. | reverse complement strand
CGATTGTTGCCAGACGGCTATGTGATCAATGTGGCGCGCGGTGGTCATCTGGTCGACGACGATTTGATTGCACTGATAGACAGCGGGCATCTGGCCGGTGCCACACTCGACGTGTTTCGCACCGAGCCCCTGCCGGCGGCCCATCCGTTCTGGCAACATCCCAAGATCACCGTGACTCCGCACACCTCGGCCAGAACCCTGCGCGCTGACAGCATCGTCCAGATTGCCCAGAAGATTCTCGCCTTGCAGGGCGGCGAGCGATTAGCCGGCATCGCTGGCGTGGTGGACCTGAAAAAAGGATACTGATTCCATGACATACCCAAGCACGGTCAAACTGGTCGACGTCGGCCCTCGCGATGGGCTGCAAAACGAAAAAGCACCGGTACCGGCGGCGGTGAAAATCGAGCTGGTGCACCGCCTTCAGGATGCCGGCTTGAAGGAGATCGAGGTCACCAGCTTTGTATCGCCCAAGTGGGTGCCGCAAATGGCAGATAACGCTGAAGTGATGGCAGGCATCAGGCGCAAGCCGGGTGTGCGCTATTCGGTGCTGGCTCCCAATATGCAGGGCTTTGAGGCCGCTGTGCTTTCGCGGCCCGATGAAGTGGTGGTATTCGCGGCTGCCAGCGAAGCCTTCAGCCAGCGCAATATCAATTGTTCCATCGCCGAAAGCATCGAACGTTTTCGGCCAGTGGTGGAGGCTGCCAGAGCACAGGGCATCGCTGTTCGCGGTGCCATCTCCTGTGCAGTGGGATGTCCTTACGAGGGCGAGATTGCGCCCGAGCGGGTAGAACAGGTGGCGCGGCTCATGAAGGGCATCGGCGTGCAGCATATTGGTGTCGCTGACACGATTGGCGTGGGGTCCCCGATCAAAGTACAGCGCGCCATGGAGGCGGCGCTCCGGCACTATGACCTCAACGATTTGTCTGGCCATTTCCACGATACCTACGGACAGGCCCTGGCCAATACGCTTGCCTGCTTGCAGATGGGGATTTGGCAATTTGACACCTCCTCGGCTGGGCTGGGTGGTTGCCCCTATGCCAAGGGGGCGACCGGCAACGTCGCGACCGAAGACGTGGCTTACCTGTTGCAGGGCATGGGGATCGATACCGGCATTGACCTCGACCTGTTGATTGACGCCGGACTGTTCATCAGTGAATTTTTGCAGCGCAAGCCAAATTCTCGCGCTGCCACCGCGCTTCTCAACAAGAGGGCTGGCTGATGGCTGATGCCGATGCCCAGACCTTGCCGGTGGTCAACGAATCGACGTCGCACAATGGACCGACGCTGAAGCGCAACATTGAACTGGTCAGGCGGCGCGCCCGCACCGTGGCGACGGCGGCCGATGTTCCGTCGCCGTGTCACTCAGTCTGTAGCATCAACGCCAAGACCGGCTTGTGCGACGGCTGCTTTCGTACTTGCGATGAGATCACCGTCTGGGGTACGGCAGACGACGTGCTCAAACGGCAGGTCTGGACATTGATCGAGCAACGCATGGTGGCGTTACAGCCCTGAAGCGATTTGCAGCCATGAAACACATCACGTTTTACCTGGACTTCATATCGCCTTATGCCTATCTGGCGTTCGAGCAGTTGCCCCAAGCGCTGGAGGGGGTCAGTTACAGCGTCGATTACCAACCGGTCTTGTTTGCTGGGATGCTCAAGCATTACGGTCAGCTCGGTCCGGCTGAGATAGGGCCCAAACGCGATTGGACCTATCGCCAGGTTTTATGGCTGGCACATCGCGCGGGTATTCCCATGCAGATGCCGGCGAGCCATCCTTTTAACCCTTTGCACTTGCCAAATCTGGCTTCAGAACTACAGGCAATCGCCAGCCTGAGCAAGTGCAAGGGGTTAAATGGATGGCTCGCAGGCATCTGCATGGGAATACCAGCGCTGTGTGCCAGCCATAAGACCTGGCGATAGGTCCAGTCGCGTTTGGGTCCTATCTCAGCCGGACCGAGCTGACCGTAATGCTTGAGCATCCCGGCAAACAAGACCGGTTGGTAATCGACGCTGTAATTGACTCCCTCCAGCGCTTGGGGCAACTGCTCGAACGCCAGATAGGCATAAGGCGATATGAAGTCCAGGTAAAACGTGATGTGTTTCATGGCTGCAAATCGCTTCAGGGCTGTAACGCCACCATG
>JANMBW010000273.1:0-9190 GCA_031360565.1 Polaromonas sp. | reverse complement strand
CGCTGCGGCGGGAATTCTGTAAACGCCTGGTAAACCTGCCGGACCATCTAACCCATTGAGCACTTTTTCCAGCTTTTCTGACTTTTCTCCGGGATGGCTGCGGCATCTGCGGAACTGTCAGGCGGGGTCTTTGTCCTAGGTGTATATTGCTCAAGAGCTGTTTGTCCGGGTTCTTTCATCAGGTCCAAAGAAAGTAGTTTTATGCGTCAGAAATTCAAAATTGCGGGATGGATTTCCATTGGTGCCGTAGCAGGAGCCCTTACCACTGTTCAACTTCAGGCCGTTGCGCGTGCGACTTTGATGCCCTTGCCGCTCGAAGAACTGCAGCAGCTGGCCGCGGTGTTTGGCATGGTCAAAACCGACTATGTCGAGCCGGTTGACGAGAAAAAACTCATCTCGGATGCCATCTCAGGTATGGTGGCCAGCCTTGATCCGCACTCTGCCTATTTCGACAAAAAATCTTTTAAAGAATTTCGCGAAGGAACCAGCGGCCGGTTTGTCGGCGTGGGCATAGAAATTTCCCAGGAAGACGGACTGGTCAAGGTCGTTTCGCCGATTGAAGGCTCTCCAGCCGATCGGGCTGGTCTTAAACCCAATGACTTGATCACCCGAATCGATGAGACTGCCGTCAAGGGTCTGTCGCTCAATGACGCAGTCAAGAAAATGCGCGGCGAACCCCGAAGCAAGGTCGTCCTGACCATTTTCCGGAAAGACGAAAGCCGCACCTTCCCGGTGACCATCGTGCGCGAAGAAATCCGCACGCAGTCGGTGCGCAGCAAAGTCATTGAGCCCGGCTATGCGTGGATACGTCTGAGCCAGTTCCAAGAACGTACGGTGGATGACTTCACCAGCAAAATAGAGCAGATTTACAAGCAGGAACCCAACCTTCGCGGCCTGGTGCTTGACCTGCGCAACGATCCGGGCGGGTTGCTGGATGCAGCGGTGGCGGTTTCGGCAGCATTTTTGCCCGAGAACGTTACCGTGGTCTCCACCAACGGCCAGTTGGCCGAAAGCAAATTTGTCTACAAGGCGGCGCCCGAGTTTTACCTGCGCCGTAACGGCAACGACCCTTTGAAGCGTTTGCCCGCTGCGCTAAAAACCGTTCCGCTGGTGGTACTGGTCAATGAGGGCTCGGCTTCGGCAAGCGAAATTGTTGCGGGTGCTCTGCAAGACCACAAACGCGCCATCATCATGGGCAACCAGACCTTCGGCAAGGGCTCGGTGCAAACTGTCAGGCCGCTGGGACCTGATACCGGCATCAAACTCACCACCGCGCGTTACTACACCCCAAGTGGCAAATCCATTCAGGCCAAAGGGATTGTCCCGGACGTGATGGTCGATGAAACGATGGAGGGCAGTCCTTTTGCAGCGCTGCGTACCCGTGAAGCCGATCTGGAAAAACATTTGGGCAGCGGCCAGGGCGCCGATTCCAAAGACGCTAACCGCGAGAAGGCTCGTGAAGAAGCCCTGAAACGCCTTGAGGAAGACGCCAAAAAGACGCCCGAACAGCGCCGTCCGCCTGAATTGGGCAGCGACAAGGACTTTCCGTTGTTGCAAGCCATCAACAAACTCAAGGGTCGGCCCGTGATTGTTAGCAAAACCGCAGTGGTTGAGAACAAGAACGAGAAAAAAGAGAACTGATGTGTGCAGGGTCAGGGCCCGATAGCCCATGAACGATTCGCAGCTGCTTCGGTACTCGCGACATATTCTTCTTGATGAACTCGGCATAGAAGGCCAGCAAACCTTACTTTCCTCGCACGCCCTCATTGTGGGCGCTGGTGGGCTAGGGTCTCCGGTGGCGATGTACCTCGGCAGTGCGGGCGTCGGCCACTTGACAGTGGTTGACCACGACCGGGTGGACGCCACTAATTTGCAGCGGCAAATCGCCCACACCCTGGGTCGCGTCGGCGAGTTCAAGGCCGACTCCATCCAGCGAACGATTGCCGAGATCAATCCAGATGTTCGGGTCACGGCCGTGACCGAGCGAGCCGACGCTGCACGGCTCGATTCGCTGGTCCAGCAAGCCGATGTCATTCTGGACTGCACCGACAACTTTGCCACCCGCCACGCAATCAACCGTGCGTCGCAGCAACACCGCAAGCCGCTGGTGTCTGGCGCAGCGATTCGTTTTGACGGGCAGGTCGCGGTCTACGACCCGCGTGAAGCGACCTCTCCCTGCTACGCCTGCGTCTTCCCCCAGTCTGCGACGTTTGAAGACGTGCTCTGCAGCACCATGGGGGTGTTTGCGCCACTGGTCGGCATCATAGGCAGCATCCAGGCGGCCGAGGCACTCAAACTGCTCTGCGGCGTTGGACAGAGCCTGACAGGTCGGCTGCTGATGCTCGATGGCCGCAACATGGCTTGGACAGAATTAAAAATGCCTCGCGACCCCTCCTGCAGCGTGTGTGGCAGGGCCTAGATTGTCAGTCGCTCGGCTGAGTACCCAATCGCTTCAACGTGCTACAGGCACTGCTCTGGAGGCCAGAGGTCGCTGGCCAGCCTTGGGCGCCGCTTGGGGTGCCGCTTTGGCCTTTGGGTCGGCTGCCACGGCCAAGGCGCTGCGGCAATCAGCGTCCTGCCCCGGCCCGGTTTCTATCGTGCCAAGCAAAGCCAGCAGCGGATTGATCACCCCGAGCGCAATGGCTATGCCTGCGCGCCCTGCCAGCGCCGCTTTATCCGGCCCAGCCGTTGGGGCAGCAAAGGTACCCCCGATTTTCAGCGGCGAGCGCAAGCTCAAGATACTCTGGTCTTTCGGCAAGGGATTGAGCACAAGATCCAGCGTTTCATCAGCCAAACTGATCTGTCCGCTGCCATGGATCACCGTATCCACCGTGTCGAGCAAAATGGTTTTACTGCGCATCAAGCCTTGCTTCACATCGAACGCAGCGGCTGCACAACGAAGCTGCACGTTGCGGTCGCCGCTGATTAAAAATTTGATGATCTCTCCGCCGTCGAGCCCCAAATATTCCATCAGGATATTGCTGATCTCGCCCCGGCCCATCAGCACCGCTACGTCGCCCGAAGCGTTACCCAGCATTTGTGCAGCAGAATTGCCCCGGCCTTTCAGATTGATTTGACCGCCGACTTTTCCCAGACTGCTTTGGGTGTTCTTGATGGTGGGAAACAACTGGTTCAACTGCATCGCACGCAAGCTCAGCCGGGTATCCACAGCGGCGGGAGCCACGTTGGCGTCAATCGTGATCCGTCCGGCCATGGAGCCGCCTGCCACGCCAAGGGACACGGGGTCCAGGCTAAGCACCCCGTTGGTCAACTTGATGTGCGCACTCCCCTTGTCCAAGGGAAGCTGCTCGACATGCCGGATATCAGCTGCGATGTAGGTCACATCGGCATTCATGGCCTGCAGCCGCTCCGTATCCAGTTGAGTGCTTGGCAAGACTCTGCCCGGGGCGACGGTCGGCGTCTGCTTGCTGACCGTTCTGACAGGCGCTGCAGGTTTGGACGCTTTCCTGCTGCCGCCACCCGCCGGACTGTTGGCAGTCGCCTTGACCGGTAGACCAATGACCGGCGCAAGGTCGGCAAAATCCAGGACCTTGGACCGAACCTTCCCGCTCAGCAGGGGGCGTGGCCCAGAGGTGTCAAATCCTAAGTCACCACTGATATCGGATTTTCCCAGCACCCCGTTGATCTGTCCGGCGGTCCAGACCTGGCCCCGCTTGGTGAGCCGGCCGCGAAGTTTGTAGGGCGGTGTGGAAGGCAGCACCACGCCCAACCATTTATAGAGCTCCGCGAGGTTTCTGCCCTGCAGGTCTATCGTCGCATCGAGCCCCGCAAACGCCAGCAAATTTTCCACTGTGCCCTTGGCCTTGAGGGTGGTTTTGCCCGCCGTGGCATCCATTTCAATCGGAAAAGCTTGCTGGCGGTCTTCATTGAATTGCAGCACGCCGCCGGTCCGCCCAGAAGCTAAAAATTCCTCGTTCTTCCATTTACCGGCAACCTTGTACCCCAGTGGCAAGCTGGCTGCCGTAGGGCTTGCTTGCACGGACTGGGACAACTCAGCAGTCATGTCAGCACCCTGCGATACGGCCCAATATTTCACCGTGCCCTGATCGATCACCAGGGAGCCGATCTTCGGGATGGCGGCAGGGTCGGCGTTGTCGCGGGACAGCGACCAGGTTCGCCGTCCATCAGGCTCCAATTGGAGGCCAATTTGCGGCTTGACCAATGACAACCGCGGCAGTTCAAGCTTTCCAAACAGCAGCGGCCACAGCAACACGTCAAATTCCGCCGCGCTGGCCTTGAGCAAATAGGGTTCACGCGCCCAGGCCGGATTGGCGAATTCGACCCCTTCTGCCCGCACCGTGGTGGTTCGTCCCAGATTGACCGAAAGATGCTGCGTGATTTCAAAACGCCTGCCGAGTCGGTCCGAGACGTAGTTGCCGATGGGGCCACGCATGGCGTCCCATGGAAAAAACAGCACTGCCAGCACCAGAACCACCGACAGGCCGGCCAGACCGAGCAGCAGGCGGCGAAGGGCGACGCTGCGAAAAAGCGGTTTATTCATGCATTCGCCAGGTTTTCCCGCTGTCAACACACACTAGCGGCCCTATGACTATGCCTGATAGCCGGGCCATCCTGCGTGGGGCAGCAAGACAAGTTGCTGTGAGCAAAATACCTACAGCAGCGCATGAGTAGGAACCATCCTACAGGTTGGCAACCTATTCGCGGGCAGAATCATTACAAGACCAAGTCACTTAAGAAAAACATGTCCTTGGATATTATTTTGTTGGGCCGGTGGCGGACCAGCGCTCCGCACCAAAGCCGCGATGGTCCGACTGGACGCGAATTGTGAGATTGCAAACTTATATCGTCGAGGACAACCCCACCATTCGCGAAAACCTGATCGCGACGCTTGAAGAACTTGCTAACGTTGAAGTGGTGGGCACATCAGACTGTGAAAACGAAGCGAAAGCGTGGTTGGTACAACAGCCGGACGGTTGGCGTCTTGCCATCGTCGACCTTTTTCTAAAACAGGGCAGCGGCCTGGGTGTGCTCGCCGCCTGCAGAGACCGACATGCCTTGCAAAAGGTCGTGGTCTTGAGCAATTACGCCACTACCGACATCAGGCAGCGCTGCGCCCAATTGGGCGTGGACGCAGTTTTCGACAAATCCAATGAGATTGACGCGTTGGTGGACTATTGCATGGGGCAAAACGCCGCCGGCGTCCTGCACGGCTGAGCGCACAAAGCGGTCAGTCGATCAGCTTGTTTTTCAGCGCGTAGTAAGTCAGGTCGCTGTTGGATGCCAGGCTCATCTTTTCCATCACCCGGGTCCGGTAAGTGCTGACGGTTTTCACGCTCAGCGACAAGGCCTTGGCAATGTCGCCTGCGGTTTCACCCTTGGCGAGCTTGAGAAACACTTGAAACTCCCGCTCCGACAATTGCTCGTGAGACGCCATGTCATTGGGCCGGTTCAACTGCTGCGCCAGCAATTCGGCCACCGTCGGCGTGATGTATCGTTTGCCCAGGGAGATTACCCGAATGGCGTCGACAATTTCTGACGGGTCGCATTCCTTGTTCAGGTAGCCGCTGGCACCCTGGCGAATCAGATTGACCGCGTAATGTTCTTCCGGATAACCGCTCAAAATCAAAATGCCGACGTCAGGCGCCTTGGCGCGAATCATCGCCAGCGCATCAATGCCACTTTGACCGGGCATGGACAAATCCATCACCAGAATGTCCAATTCAACATTGCGCACCAGGTCGATGGCCTCGCGACCGCTGGCGGCTTCGCCAACCACCCGCAGGTCCACCTGGTCCGAAAAGAACTGCTTGAGTCCGGACCGTACGATGGCGTGGTCGTCCACAATACCAATTTTGATCATGTCGATGTTCTTTCTAGGAAGACCCGTACCCATGGGTGAATGTCATGTTGTCAGGCGGCCGCATCGCTCCGCCTGCCTGACGCTCGTCCTTCATTATTGTCGAAGAATCCAAAGAAGCACCAAACAACGCCGGTCATGAAGAAATTTGCAATTCCGAAAATGGCAATCAGCCTGCCGCTGGCGATATTGGCCGTGGCGATATTGCTGTTTATCAACGAAACCAGTTACCACGAATCGCGAGCCGCCATCGAGAGCTTTGAGCAGGCGCAGCGCACCCGTGGTTCGGTCAACAAGTTACTCCAAAACCTGCTGGACGCAGAAACCGGGCAGCGTGGCTATCTCCTGACGGGAGATCCCAGCTACCTCGATCCGTACAACTCGTCCATGAATGACGTCAACCAGAACCTCGATGAACTGCAGCGTTTGTTGGGGTCTTCAGAAGCAGATCTGACTGAATTCGCGACCCTGTCTAGGCATATTTCCCGCAAATTGGCCGAAATGGATTTGTCGATACGCATGCGCAAGGAGGACAAAGACGAGGCGTGGAAATTTGTCCTGACCACCGATGTCGGCAGAGAACACATGATGGTGATTCGGGCGCAATCGGCAAAACTGATCAGCTCCAGCAATCAGAAGATGGAGGTCGGCCAGATCAAAATTCACGACAGTTTGCAACTTTCACGCATTGGCGTGCCGCTCGTGGCCTTGTCCGGATTATTGGCCTTTTATCTGTATTTGCGTCAGACCCGAGCCTTGGTGAACTCGGGTCTGCGCGAGCAGGAAGCGCTTAAAAGGGAGCGCGACCAGTTGGACCTGCAGGTGGGCGAGCGAACCGCCAGACTGGCTGAGCTGGCCACCCACCTGCAAAATGTGCGGGAAGATGAGCGCGGTCATCTGGCGCGGGAGCTGCACGACGAACTGGGCGCCCTGCTGACAGCCGCCAAACTCGATGTTGCACGGCTGAAGTCCCGACTCGGCACGCACTTGCCCGAGACCACAGAACGCCTCGCGCATTTGACTGAGACGCTCAATACCGGGATAGCCCTGAAGCGCCGGATTGTGGAGGACTTGCGCCCTTCGTCCCTGTCTCACCTGGGTCTGGTGGCCTCACTTGAAATTCTGGCCCGTGAATTTGAAGACCGCTCCGGTTTGCAAATCACCACCGATCTGGAGAACGTCAATCTGGGTGGCTCGGCCCAACTCACGGTCTATCGACTGGTGCAGGAATCGCTTACCAACATCGGCAAATACGCCCAGGCCAGCCAAGTCAGAATCACGCTGCAAAACCTCAAAGGCTACGTCCAGGTGGAAGTGCAGGACGACGGCAAAGGCTATGACCTTCACGCTGTCAGCACGAGCAACCACGGTCTAGTGGGCATGCGCCATCGGGTCGAAGCCGGTGGCGGCCGGCTGACGATCCGCAGCGCTCCCGACAAAGGCACCCTAATTTCTGCAGTGCTGCCGGCCTGAGTCGATACCCGCCAAGCAGGTATCGGTTATGTCCTACAAGGCTCGGGCAAATTGACTGACATCCGCGTAAGGCGATAGCCGATGACAAAAAAACCACAACTCTCCTAAGCTACGGCTAAGGGCAAAAGGGATGTGTGCGCACCTCGGCGTGGATGACTTTTTGACCGTTCAGGACTTTCCATGCTTCACTACTCAGTTGTTTTTCTTGTCATTGCGCTGATTGCCGCCGTCTTTGGCTTTGGCGGAATTGCTGCCGGAGCGGTCGAGATTGCCAAAATCCTTTTCTTCATTTTTGCCATCATGGCAATCGTTGGCTTTGTGGTCAGCATGCTCCGAAAAAAATAATGGCAGGCGCTTCATGGGCAGCCGAATCTCAACACTGCCGGGTCGTCTGATTCGCTCTGCCGACTGTTTGCCCCGTCACCCTTGAACCTCGCAAAAGACCTTCGTAAACCTGTTGAATTTAGCCCGTCCATTTCATTCACAAAGGAACCGCCATGAGCACCACCACACCGACCCCTTTTTCTTCTAAATCCGGCGAAGCCATGTCCGACCTCCGGCAGGGTTCCGAGCAAATGCTGCAAGGCGCTGGCAAGGCCGTGGACTCCACGCGCGACTACGCCAACCAGGCTTTGGAACGAGCAGAAAGCAAGGTGCGTGACCTGCGCGGCGAAGTCGATCCGCTGGTCGAGATGCTGGCCGCCAAAGCACAAAAACTGGCCCGTCAAAGCCTGGATATGGCAGCCGAAGCCAAAGAAAAAGCCCGCCAGTCACTGACCCGTTATGCAGACGCCACCACCCAGTACGTGTCTGATCAGCCGGTACGTTCTGTACTGATCGCTGCAGCCGTCGGCGCTGCCGTGGCATTGCTGGTCGCCTCGGCTCGCCAGCGCAACCGCTATTGAGTGCAGGAACTGGCGCAGCTTTTTTTTAGAACCGCACCGGCTATTTCATGTTGCATCCCCTGATTTCAACCGTGGTCCAGCGCCCGGATCTGGTTCTGGAGCATGTGAGTGCCTATGCCGAGCTGTTGAATCAGGAGGCCCAGGCGGCTGGATCGCAGATTCTCAAACGGGGACTGGCTGGCATCCTGGCGGTGGTGTGTGCGTCGGTTTTTGTGTCGCTGACGGGTATTGCTGTCATGCTTGGTTGCATCCTGAACCAGTTTCACTGGGCGCTGGTGGTCGTTCCGGCGGTTGCATTGGTACTGACCCTGATCGCCACCATGGAAGCGCGCAAGCCCTTGCCTGATGATTATTTTCCCGAGTTGAAGTCGCAGCTGGAAAGCGATGCCCGGGCCTTGCGAGTGACCGCCTGAGCTTGTGCAGCTATGACTCAACCCACCGACTCCCTTCGCCCGCAAGACCGGCTGGTCGCCAGCCGCCGAGCCTTGGTGCAGCACATGACACATGGTGAAGCGCCTGCCAGCGGCGCTCGGAGTCACTTTGATGACGAACGCGGAGAGCCCCCAGGCCGCTCAGACCCGCAAACTGGCAACACCTGGCAGACGATTAAGCGCGCAGCACAGGTCTGGTGGAATCACCATCCGGCGCAGCTCGCGCTCGATCTGGCCAAGCCGGCCCTGCAAACCTATGCACGCCGGCAGCCCGTGAAATTGCTTCTGGTGGCAGCCGGTGCTGGCGCTGCGATCGCGCTGATCCGCCCGTGGCGTCTGGCGTCATTAACCGGCGTGCTGCTGGCGGCAGTCAAGTCCTCGGGAATGCCGGGCGCCTTGCTGTCACTGCTATCGACTTACCCCCAATCCAAAGCGCCCTCTCAGGATCAATCGTGAACAAAACCAAACCCCTGCCAGCAGATATGCTGGTGCTCAATGAGGCTGGTTTGGCTGCTGCCAAAACCAGTCTTGACAGCGGTGCG
>JANMBW010000224.1:0-2937 GCA_031360565.1 Polaromonas sp. | reverse complement strand
GATTCAGCAGGCCGCTTTTTTTTTTCGACAAGAACAAATCCATGTGCAAATTTTTTAAGATTATCGAACCAGGATTAGCAAGATAGGCTCGCCAGGCTCATCCAGCACAGTTATCTCTTTTTGCCGACTTCGTTGCCGATCAGCGCACCTGCGGCAGCACCGCCAACGGTTCCCAGAGTGCCGCCCAGGACAGCATTACCGACCACGCCGCCGACCACTGCGCCAGTGGCGGTGCCGATTTGTGCATTGGTAGGGTTGGTTCCGCAACCTGCCAAGGCAGCAATTGAGAGCACGCAAGCAGCTGCAGACACAAAATAGTTTGATTTCATAGGATCCACCTTTATTAGAGTTCAAGCGTTCCGGCTTCATGACGCTCCCTGACGGGATCAACTTGACCGGTGCTTGTGAGTGTAACTATAAGACAAGCAGCTCTGCTTGCCTGTAGGAGAAGTGCCTCAGCAGTTTTTGGTTGTGGCTTTTCTACGCCATTCCACGCGACTGCTTGCCAAATTTTCTATTTTTAGCGCGGGCTAACCCTTAGTTACTGATGAATCGACCGCGGCGAAGCTATAAAGCCCGATTTCGCGCCAACGGCGGGTTGCGAGCAAAGTAACGGGTGATGCCGCGCATCAAGGCGTCTGCGAGTTGCACCTGGTAGTCATCACTGCGCAGTTTGGCCTCTTCATCTGGGTTGCTGATAAAAGCGGTTTCGACCAGCACACTTGGAATGTCGGGTGCCTTCAGCACTGCAAAGCCGGCTTGCTCGACCCGGCGTTTATGCAGTTTGCCGACGCTGCCAATTTCGCCCAGCATGGCGCTACCCAATTTCAGACTGTCATTGATCTGCGCGGTGGTACTCATGTCCAGCAAGGCTTTTTGCACTTGGGCGTCCTTGGCTTTGACATTGACGCCCCCCACCAGGTCGGCCGAGTTTTCCTTGTCGGCCATCCACTTGGCGGCGCTGCTGGACGCGCCTCGATCGCTGAGCGCGAACACGCTGGCGCCTTGTGGCCGGTCCGTGAAGAAGGCGTCCGCATGGATGCTGATGAACAAATCGGCCTGCACCCGCCGCGCTTTTTGAACCCGGATGTGCAGGGGGACAAAAAAATCAGCATCGCGCGTCAGGTAAGCCCGCATGTTGGGTTGCTGGTTGATGCGATCCCGCAGTCGTTGCGCGATTTGCAGCACCACGTCTTTCTCTCGCGTGCCAGCTGGCCCGATCGCGCCAGGGTCTTCGCCGCCATGACCAGGGTCCAGCGCCACGATGACAAGGCGGTCGGTCTTGCTGTTGGCGGCAGTGCCTGCGTTGCCGGCATTGCTGCCAGGGGCGGGGGGCGATTTGGCGTCGCCGGGCTGCGCCGGGATGTTCAATGATCTGGCAGCGCGCTGGGCCATCAGTTCGCCGAGGGGATCATTTCCCGCCGCTGGCGTCTCGGGTCGTGGGCTGCCGAGGTTTTTGTCCGCCAGTCTTTCCGCAATCAGTGCCTCCAGCGGGTCAGCAGCTTGTGCCGGGTAAAGGTCCAAGACCAGCCGGTGCTGGTAGGCGGCCACTGGGGGCAGTGTGAACACCTGGGGCAGGATGGGCCGCTTGAGGTCTATCACCAGCCGCACCACGCCCGGTGCGTTCTGCCCGACCCGTATGCCTGAAATATTGGGGTCGTCCGACTTCACCTTGGCCACCAGTTCACGCAGCGCCGGTATCAGGTCAATGCCTTCAATGTCGACGGCCAGGCGCGGCGGCTCCGCGACAAAAAACTGGCGCGCCCTGATTTCGCCATCGGACTCAATGGTCAGCCGCGTGTAGTCTTTGGCTGGCCACACCCTTACCGCCACAATCGTCGCGCCGCGTGCGATGTGCTGCACGCCCAGCAGCAGCACCAAGCTGCCTAGCTGCATGGCGCTGCGCCGGCTCAGTGACGGGGGAATGCGGGACTTGCTCAAGCCACCAGCTCCATGCCGACGCCACTCAATGCAGTGAGGGTGACGAGTCGCGACTCGTCGGCGCGCACGTCGATCGCGATGTGCAGGTCGGCCTGTGGCAAGTGGTGGCCAGCTTTGTCAGGCCACTCCACCAGCTTGAGCCCGGGGCTGGCAAAGATATCGCGGAAACCTGCTTCTTCCCATTCGCGCGGGTCGTTGAAGCGGTAAAAATCAAAATGCCAGATGTGCTGGGTTGCACCGGTATCGGTCGCGACCAGGCTGTAAGGCTCCACCACCGCATAAGTGGGACTTTTGATACGGCCTGGTATTCCAAGGGCCTGCAACAGGTGGCGCACCAGTGTGGTCTTTCCTGCGCCCAGATTGCCGTGCAGCGCGATCACGGCATCGCAGAGTGCAGGCTGCCTGGCCAGCGCGTGTGCAAAAGCTTGCGTGGCGCTTTCGTCGGTCCAGGCAATACTTTTTACAATCGGCTGGTGGGTTCCAACAGTCATCACGTCAATCAATTCCTTGTCGAGAGCATTCAAAGCTGGGCGCGCGAGCTTGGATTTTCGCAAATTGGCATTGCCGGCGTAGATCTATCGTCGGCAGAGCCCGGATTATCGGCTTGGCTGGCCGCTGGCTTTCATGGTGACATGCATTACATGGCGGCGCATGGGCTTAAGCGGGCTCGGCCGGCAGAGCTGGTTCCGGGTACGGTCAGCGTCATCACGGCGCGGATGGACTACCTTCCGGCCTCGGCAGCCTCTGCGCCGGGCCCATGGCAGGCCATTGAAATGAGCCGGCTGCTGCGCCCCAGCGAGGCGGTGGTGTCGGTCTACGCGCGCGGCCGTGACTACCACAAGGTTCTGCGTAATCGTCTGAAACAGCTTAGTGATCGGATCGCCAGCCAGGTCGAACATCTGGGAGCCCGCGCTTTCACCGACTCCGCGCCGGTGCTGGAAGCCGAACTGGCGGCCAGAAGCGGTCAGGGCTGGCGCGGCAAGCACACCCTTGTGC
>JANMBW010000223.1:0-2354 GCA_031360565.1 Polaromonas sp. | reverse complement strand
CCCTTGCCGGTCTGCTGGCGGCCAATGATGGCGGTCAGGATACCAATGGCTAGGTGCATGCCGGTGTTGCTGTCACCCAGGGCGGCAGCAGAAATGGTGGGCTCGGAATGCTCGCCTTTCCACCAGCCGGTGGTTGAGGCGGAACCGCCGGCGCACTGGGCCACGTTCTCGTAGACCTTCAGGTCTTCGTAGTGGTGGCCGTCGCTGAAGCCCTTGACCGATGCCAGCACCATGCCAGGGTTGAGCGACTGGATGTACTCCCAAGTGAAACCCATGCGGTCCAAGGCACCGGGACCAAAGTTTTCGACCATCACGTCGGACTCCTTGATCAGCCGCTCAAGCACTTCCTTGCCTTCTGGCTTTTTGGTGTCCAGCGTCAGGCCGCGCTTGTTGCTGTTGAGCATGGTGAAGTACAGCGCGTCAGCATCAGGAATGTCACGCAGCTGGCTGCGGGTGACGTCGCCAGAACCCGGGCGCTCGACCTTGATCACATCAGCGCCGAACCAGGCCAGCATTTGGGTGCAGGCGGGACCGGCTTGCACGTGCGTGAAGTCGATGATCTTGATGCCTTTGAGGGGCTTGTTTCCTGACATATTTTTCTCCTTGTGGGTTGCTTGTGAAATTACTTTTTATTCGCCGCGCTGGTCGGGTTCAAGCTCGTGATGCGACCGCTTTCAGTGCCAGCGGTTTCATCAATGACGGCGTTGATCAGGGTGGGCTTGCCGGAAGCGACGGCCTGATTAAGGGCCTTCTCCAGCTCGGCAGGCGTGGTGGCATGGACACCAATGCCGCCAAACGCCTCCATCATCTTATCGTAGCGTGCATTCTTGACGAACACCGTCGGCGCAACGTCTTTGCCACCTGAAGGGTTCACGTCGGTGCCGCGGTAAATACCATTGTTGTTGAAAACGACCACGCATACCGGCAGGTTGTAGCGGCAGATCGTCTCGATCTCCATGCCGCTGAAGCCGAAAGCACTGTCTCCTTCGATAGCAATCACGGGCTTGCCGGTGACCACGGCTGCGGCAACCGAGAAACCCATGCCAATGCCCATGATGCCCCAGGTGCCGACGTCCAGGCGCTTACGCGGCAAGTACATGTCAACGATGCTTCGGGCGAAATCCAGCGTGTTAGCGCCTTCGTTGACCACAATCGCCTCGGGATTGGCCTTGACGGTATTGCGAATCACATTGAGCGCACTTTGGAAGCTCATCACTGGTGGATTTTTTGCCAGTGTCTCTGCCATTTTGGCGATGTTTTTATCGCGGCGTTCGTAAACCGTGCTGGTCCATTCAGCGGGAGGCTTGGACCAGTTTGAGCCCATACCGCCGACCAGCGCGGCTACGCAGGAGCCGATGTCGCCGACCAGTGGTGCAGCGACCGCAACGTTGCTGTCCATTTCGGTTGGGGCAATGTCGATTTGAATGAACTGACGCGTGGCCGCGTTGGGGCCGCCCCAGGTCTTGCCTTTACCGTGAGAAAGCAGCCAATTCAGGCGGGCGCCCACCAGCATCACCACATCAGCTTCTGCCAGCACGTATGAGCGTGCGGCCGATGCAGACTGCTCGTGGGTGTCAGGCAATAGACCTTTGGCCATGGACATCGGAAGATAAGGAATGCCAGATTTTTCAATCATGGTCCGGATGTCGGCGTCGGCCTGAGCGTAAGACGCCCCTTTGCCCAAAATGATCAGTGGCCGTTTGGCGCTCTTGAGCAAGCTCAAGGCACGCTGGACAGAATCGGGCGATGGGATCTGTTTAGGTGCCGGATCGACCACCTTGATCAGAGACTTCTTGCCAGCCAGGGCATCCATGGTCTGACTAAACAATTTGGCTGGAAGGTCGAGGTAAACGCCACCTGGGCGGCCGGAAACTGCTGACCGAATCGCACGGGCAATGCCGACGCCAATATCTTCTGCGTGAAGAATACGGAAAGCTGCTTTACACAAAGGCTTGGCGATGGCGAGCTGATCCATTTCTTCGTAATCGCCTTGCTGGAGATCGACGATCTCGCGCTCGCTGGAGCCGCTAATTAAGATCATCGGAAAGCAATTGGTGGTTGCATTGGTCAACGCCGTAAGGCCATTGAGAAATCCGGGAGCGGACACTGTCAGGCAAATACCTGGCTTTTGCTGCAGGTAACCGGCCGCAGCAGCTGCATTGCCCGCATGCTGCTCGTGGCGAAATGAAATGACCCGAATGCCTTCAGCCTGGGCTTTGCGCGTCAGATCGGTGATGGGAATACCCGGCACGCAGTAAATGGTATCGATATCGTTTAATTTCAGCGCGTCGATGACGAGGTGAAACCCGTCGGTCGTTTCGGGAGAATTGGCTTCGTTTGTCATGGTGTGGAGC
>JANMBW010000210.1:0-3287 GCA_031360565.1 Polaromonas sp. | reverse complement strand
CCGAGGCGATAGCAAAGGCCATGGCAAGCGGCAGGGCCACGATACCGACAGTGATGCCAGCGCCGGCATCCTTGAAAAACCGTTCCCGGGTGTAGCCTGCCAGCGCGTCAATGATGCGCGGGTGGAAGGCTGCGAGGTAGGGCGGAAGGTGCATGAGCCCTGATTGTGCGCCTGGCAATCAGTGATCCCGCCCATCGGGGAGATGGCCACTCCTAGCCGGTGTGGCCGCAGCGGCGTGAGCGGGTTACCTGACCCGCAAGCCGGGGGTAGCGCCAGGCCAGGGTTCCAGCACGTAGATACCAGGCTCTGCTTTTTCGTCGGCGTGGCTGGCGGCCAGCACCATGCCTTCGCTGATGCCGAACTTCATCTTGCGCGGGGCCAGGTTGGCCACCATCACGGTGTGCTTGCCAACCAGGTCTGCAGGGTGGTAGGCGCTGGCAATGCCGCTGAACACGTTGCGCGTTTTGCCTTCGCCAACGTCGAGCGTCAGGCGCAGCAGCTTGGTGGACCCCTCAACCGCCTCGCAATGCACGATCAGCGCAATGCGCAGATCGATTTTGGCGAAGTCATCGATGCTGATGGGAGCTGCCAGCGCCTCGCCACCTGCAAGTGACGATGCTATTGAATCAGTAGCGGTTTGCACAGACTCTACCTGGGCTGGAGGCTCAAACAATGCATCCAGCTGCTCCGGGGTCACGCGCTGCATCAAGTGCTGGTAAGGCTGAATGCTCACCACATTGTTTCCCGTCTCTTGCCAGTCGCGCATGCTGCTGCCGGTGAATTTTTCGACCGCATCGGCGAGCCCGGGAAGCACCGGAGCCAAATAGCGGGAAAGTACCGCGAAGCAGTTGATCAAAACCGAGCACACCTGATGCAGCGCATCGTTGTTGGCGGAATCCTTGGCCAATTCCCACGGCTTGTACTGGTCGACATAGGCATTCACTTTGTCCGCCAGCAGCATGATCTCGCGCGTGGCCTTGCTGAACTCGCGCGATTCGTACAACTGCGCGATGGTGTCGGCTTCGCCGCGCAGCTCGCTCACCAATTCCCCGCCTTGCTGGCCAAAATCGCCGGTGAGCTTGCCGTCAAAACGCTTGGTCAAAAAGCCGGCCGCGCGGCTGGCAATATTGATGTACTTGCCTATCAAATCGCTGTTGACGCGCGCCATGAAATCATCGGCATTGAAGTCGATGTCCTCATTGCGGGCCGACAGCTTGGCTGCCAGGTAGTAGCGCAGCCACTCGGGGTTCATGCCCAGGCTCAGGTACTTGAGCGGGTCCAGGCCGGTGCCGCGACTCTTGCTCATTTTTTCGCCATTGTTCACGGTCAAAAAGCCGTGCACAAAAATATTGTCTGGCGTCTTGCGACCACTGAAGTGCAGCATGGCGGGCCAGAACAGCGTGTGAAAGGTCACGATGTCTTTGCCGATAAAGTGGTACTGCTCGAGTTCGGGGTCGGCCATGTATTCGGTGTAGGAAATACCGTCTCCGCCCGCCTCGATGCAGCGCCGGTCAAGAAGGTTTTTCAGTGACGCCAGGTAGCCTACTGGTGCATCCAGCCAAACGTAAAAATACTTGCCCGGCGCATCCGGGATTTCGATGCCGAAGTAGGGTGCATCGCGGGAGATGTCCCAGTCGCCAAGACCCTCAGACTTGGAACCGTCGGGGTTGGTCCGAACGGAAAACCATTCCTTGACCTTGTTGGCGACCTCAGGCTGCAGTTTGCCGTCCTGGGTCCAGTCCTGCAAAAAATTAACGCAGCGCGGGTCTGACAACTTGAAGAAAAAATGTTCGGAGCTCTTGAGGAGGGGCGTCGCGCCAGAAAGGGTCGAATAGGGGTTGATCAGATCCGTCGGTGCATAAACTGCGCCGCAAACCTCGCAGTTGTCACCGTACTGGTCTTTGGCGCCGCACTTGGGGCACTGGCCCTTGATGTAGCGGTCTGGCAAGAACATGTTCTTTTCTGGGTCAAAGAACTGCTCGATGGTTTTGCTCTCTATCAGCCCGGCGCGCTTCAAGTCGAGATAAACCTGTTGCGCCAATTGATGATTTTCTGGCGAGTCGGTGGAACTCCAGTTGTCAAAACTGATGTGAAAGCCGTCGAGATAGGGTTTGCGACCAGCTGCAATATCGGCCACAAACCGTTGCGGACTCAAGCCGGCCTTTTCAGCGGCAATCATGATGGGCGCGCCATGGGCATCGTCCGCCCCGACAAAATTCACATCATGGCCCTGCATTCTTTGATAACGCACCCAGATATCGGCCTGGATGTATTCCATGATGTGCCCGATATGGAACTTGCCATTGGCATAGGGCAGGGCAGTGGTGACAAAAAGTTGGCGCGACATGGGTGATGCTTGTTCTGGACGGAATCTGCCATTTTAGGTGGCTTCGCTACACTGGGAGGTTCACAGGAAATCCCAGCATGCCTACCCAAGACCAACTTCTCCAAGCCCTCGTTTCTGTCGTTGATCCCAATACGGGCAAAGACTTTGTCACCAGCAAATCGATTAAAAATCTGCAGATCACGGGCGACGACGTGTCGTTTGATGTGGAACTCGGTTACCCCGCAAAAAGCCAGTTTGCCTCCTTTCGCAAAAGCCTGATCGCGGCCGCCAAAGGGGTAGCGGGTGTCGGCAATGTGTCGGTGAATGTCGGTGTCAAGATTGCCAGCCACAGCGTGCAGCGCGGGGTTCAGCTGCTGCCCAATGTGAAAAATATCATTGCGGTGGCTTCGGGTAAGGGCGGCGTGGGCAAAAGCACCACTGCGGTTAATCTGGCTTTGGCGCTGGCGGCAGAAGGCGCCAGTGTGGGGCTGCTTGATGCCGATATTTACGGCCCCAGCCAACCCATGATGATGGGCATTGAAGGCCGCCCTGAAAGCGTTGACGGCAAAAACATGGAGCCGATGGAAAACTATGGCATCCAGGTTATGTCGATTGGCTTTCTGGTGGCGCAGGACGAGGCCATGATCTGGCGTGGCCCCATGGCTACCCAGGCGCTGGAGCAGCTGCTGCGCCAGACCAATTGGAAAGACCTCGATTACCTGATCGTCGACATGCCGCCCGGCACCGGCGACATCCAGCTCACGCTGAGTCAGCGCGTACCCATGACCGGTGCCGTGATCGTCACTACCCCGCAAGATATTGCGCTGCTGGATGCCAAAAAAGGCATCAAGATGTTTGAGAAGGTGGGCGTACCGATTTTGGGCATTGTGGAGAACATGGCGGTGCACGTGTGCAGCCAGTGCGGTCACACCGAGCATATTTTTGGCGCCGACGGCGGCAA
>JANMBW010000194.1:0-2916 GCA_031360565.1 Polaromonas sp. | reverse complement strand
ATGTTTGCGCCGGCCCAGGCCCAAAAAGTGATGAGCCAGGTCACGATTTACTTCGGCGTGGCGCCCGCGATCGCCCCCATCGTCGGCGGCTGGTTGCTGGTGCACACCGGCTGGCACAGCATTTTCTGGTTTCTGACCGGTGTGGGTGGCATGCTGTGGGCGGCCAATTACCGCTACCTGCCCGAGACGCTGCACGTCAGCCAGCGCCAGCCTTTCGAGGTCAGGCACCTGATGCGCGGCTACCGGCAGCTTGGCGCCAGTCCACGTTTTTTGCTGCTGGCGCTGGCCAGCGGTGTGCCGTTTAACGGCATGTTTTTGTACGTGCTGGCGGCACCCGTTTTTTTAAGTGAGCACCTGCACCTGCAACCGACCCAATTTTTCTGGCTGTTCATCCTGACCATCGCCGGCATCATGTCAGGCGCCTGGCTCAGCGGGCGACTGGCCGGCAAGATCGCGCCCAAGCGGCAAATCCGTCACGGCTTCGTGATCATGTTGAGCGTCTCCAGCCTCAATCTGCTGGCCAATTTGCTGTTCACCGCCCATCCTGCCTGGGCCTTGCTGCCGATTGCCTTGTTTTCTTTTGGCTGGGCCTTGATGGTGCCGGTGGTCACGCTGCTGGTGCTCGATCTGTATCCCGAGCGACGCGGCATGGCCTCGTCGCTGCAAGCCTTTATTGGCTCCACCGCCAATGGTCTGGTAGCCGGGCTGCTGGTTCCGCTGGTGATGCACTCGACCGTGGCGCTGGCGAGTGCCTCCCTGCTGATGCTGGGTATCGGTCTGCTGGCCTGGCTGTATCTGCACCGGCGCTGGCCCGAGATTGGCCGGGCAGTGGCCAGTAGCGTGTGAGAAACTCAAGGCTTGCAACCTCCGTCTATGACTCCCCCATCTCCCTCAGCCGACGTCCGTCCGGTCGCCTCGCTCGCTGCTAGCGCGCGTCCCGACGCCAAGTTTTTGCTGGCCCATCCGGCCCATTTCATCGCCCTCGGCTTTGGCTCCGGCCTGAGCCCAATCGCTCCGGGCACCGCAGGCACGCTGTGGGCCTGGCTGGCCTACAGCGTGCTCCAAAGATGGCTGAGCCCGGCAGAGATGGGCGCCCTGATTGCGGTGTCGGTGCTGCTGGGCTGGTGGGCCTGCACGGTTACCGCCCGGGCCATGCGGGTGATGGACCCGGGCAGCATTGTCTGGGACGAGGTCGTGGCCTTCTGGCTGGTGCTCTGGCTCATCATGCCGACCGATCTCACCGGGCAAGTGGTGGCGTTTGCGCTGTTCCGGTTTTTCGATGCCGTCAAACCCGGTCCGGTCGCGTGGGCAGATCAACACTTCAAGGGGTTTGATGCCCGCGGCGGTTTTGGGATTGTGCTGGACGACCTGGTGGCCGCGTTTTGCACGCTGCTGGTGCTGGCGGTGTGGGCTTTTGTGTGACGCTTCATGCGCTATCACAAAAGGAGCAAACTAACGCCGTTCTATGTGGGCAGGTGGCCGATTTACTGTTAAAAAAGGGCTGGTTTCTGGCGACCGCCGAAAGCTGTACCGGCGGCCTGATCGCAGCGGCCTGCACCGATCTGGCCGGCTCCAGCACCTGGTTTGAGCGCGGCTTTGTCAGCTATTCGAATGCCGCCAAAACCGAGCTGTTGGGCGTGGACAGTGCACTGATTGCCACCGAAGGCGCTGTCAGTGAGGCAGTGGTCAGTGCCATGGCACGGGGTGCCGTCGCTCGTTCACTGGCTCAGGTAGCGATTGCCGTGACCGGCGTAGCGGGCCCTAGCGGAGGCAGTGCCGCCAAGCCAGTCGGTACCGTCTGGTTTGGCTGGGCCACGCCAGCTGGCGTCGTCACCGAGATGCTCCGGTTTGAAGGCAACCGACGGGCGGTGCGCCAGGCCACGGTGCACCACGCCCTGACGCGCCTGCTGAGCCTGCTTGGCTAGGCTAGCGGCATCAGACAGCAGAGCCAAAAAAGAAACGCTCTTCAACAATCTTCCCATCACGGGCGGTGTACAACCCGATTTCGTCCATGGTCATTCGCTGGCTCCCCTTGGGCGTGACTTCCAGCGTGAAGCACACGGCAAACTGCTGGCCGTGAACATAGGGGCCCTCCACCTTCACACCGTGTATTTCATGGTTGGCGTACCACCAGACGCCCTTGGCCTCTACTGCTGCCCGGCCCCTGAGTTCAGCCATATCGCCGGGCATAGGCTCCAGCGAAACAATGTCGTCAGACCAGAATTGGCGGCCCGCCTCCTCAAACTCTCCATTGCGGCATAAATCGGTGAAGGCTTGCGCCAGTTCCTGGGTGTTCATCGAAGTCTCCTGAGCGTGGGAACAACTTTGCAGTATCGGCTGAGCTTAAGCAAACGGCAATATCCATTCCCGATACCCGCTTACACATTTTTCAGAACAGGACTTTCTCCTACGGCGGACGCACGGCGGGGGTATACAGTGTGCAAAAAGGCAACGACGCTTCTGCCCGAATCGTTTCAATCCGATCTGCAGAGGCGCACACCATTGGAGGAGGCAGCATGGCGCGCAACCCGGTTGATTGTCCAGATGGTGAACTCGCCTGGATCGGCAAGCCATGACTGCGTCCTGGTTTGACGGGTTTGAATCGCGCAGCTTCGAGGTCAATGGCGCGTCCATATTCGCACGGTTTTCAAAAGTTACGCCGGGGGACCCCCTGCGACCGGCCTTGCTGTTGCTGCACGGTTTTCCGCAATCGCATGTGATGTGGCACCGGGTGGCCCAGCGGCTGGGACAGCATTTCTTTCTGGTCATGCCCGACCTGCGCGGCTACGGTGAATCATCCAAAACACCAGGCCTGCCGGACCACAGCAACTACAGCAAACGCAACATGGCGCACGACATGGTGGCCGTCATGGATGCCTTGGGCGTCGACACTTTTTTTCTTTGCGGCCACGACCG
>JANMBW010000166.1:0-3814 GCA_031360565.1 Polaromonas sp. | reverse complement strand
TGCGACTCGGGCAGGGCATAGGTGCCCAGCTGGTCGTGCGGATTTTGCGTTGCGATCACGAAAAACGGTACCGGCAGCGGACGGGTCGCGCCTTCGACGGTGACCTGCTTTTCTTCCATTGCTTCAAGCAGCGCACTTTGCGTCTTGGGGCTCGCGCGGTTGATTTCGTCCGCCAGCAGCACCTGCGCAAACACCGGTCCCGGGTGAAAGACAAAGCTTTCTTTTTGCCGTTCGTAAATCGATACGCCCGACAAGTCGCTGGGCATCAGGTCAGCGGTGAACTGCACGCGCGAAAACTGCAAACCAAACGAGCGCGACAGGGCATGCGCCAGCGTGGTCTTGCCCACGCCCGGTACGTCTTCAATCAGCAGGTGGCCGCCGGCCAGGAGGCACGCTACACAATCCTGAACCTGTGAAGACTTGCCGACAATCACCGTGTTAAGCTGATTTAAGAGCGCTTGAAGCTTTTCCTTGACTTGCATGCGCGATACGTTAACCCAAAATATTTACGCCATGAACGCAACCGGTTATTTCACCCATTCAGACTGTCGCAAGCACGAGATGGGTGCCGGCCACCCCGAGTGCCCCGAGCGACTCGACGCCATCGAAGACTGGTTGTTGGCAACCGGCATCAAGGATGCATTGGACTGCCGCGAGGCCCCGCTGGCGTCCATCAGCGACATCGAGTTGGCCCACGATCGCATGATGGTTGCGGCCATCCATGGCCTGAGCGAACAACTGGGCGATGACGTGGACGCGGGCGGTCCGCGCTATGCGCAGATCGATCCTGACACCGCCCTCAACATTCACACCTGGGATGCGGTGCTGAGGGCTTCGGGTGCGGCGCTGTCGGCCACCGACAGCGTCATGGCGGGCGAGATGGAAAACGCCTTTTGCGCGGTACGGCCACCCGGCCACCATGCCTGCCACGACCGATCGATGGGTTTTTGCGTGTTCAACCAGGTGGCCGTCGCCGTGCGCCATGCGCTGGAGCGTCATGGCCTGCAGCGGGTGGCCGTGGTGGACTTTGATGTGCACCACGGCAACGGCACTGAAGACATTTTGAGTGGCGATGACCGTGTGCTGATGGTCGGCATTTTTCAGCATCCGTTTTACCCGTACAGCGGCACCAGCCGGCCAGCCGCCAACATGCTCAACCTGCCAGTGGCCGCCTACACCAAGGGCAAGGAAATTCGCGAGTTGATTGAAACGCACTGGATCCCCAGGCTGGAAACGTTCAAGCCCGAAATGATTTTCATCAGTGCAGGCTTTGATGCGCACAAGGATGATGACCTGGGGCAGCTCGGGCTGGTCGAGCAGGACTATGCCTGGATCACCCAGCGGCTCAAGGACGTCGCCCGGCGCCACGCCAAGGGCCGCATCGTGTCCTGCCTGGAAGGCGGCTACAACCTGAAAGCGTTGGCCCGCAGCGTCGAGGCGCATATTCGGGTACTGGCCGATCTTTAACCAAGCCGCAATGACAGCCGACAGGAAAGCACCATGGCCAGTATCGGCCTCTTGAATCTGGACGCCTTGTTTCCGGCCGGCGCGATCGACGGAAAACCGGCCCGCCCGAGCAACCGCATCGACAGCCTGGATGAATGGTTTGCTGCCCTGACGCAGACCGGCGCTCTGGTGGAGTTGACGGTGCTGGTCGGTTGCGCGCTACTGGCCTATCTGATGGTGCAGCTGCTGCGCCGGGCCACCGGCGGTACCGACAGTTCGTCGATTTTTTTCGGTCGGCGCATCATCGATGGTGTGCTGTTCCCGATGCTGCTGTTGAGTCTGGCCTACGCCGCAGAACTGGTGCTGGTGCGTCTGTTTGCGCTGGCACTTTTCAAGGTGGCGATACCGGTGTTGTTGTCGCTGGCGGTGATTCGCCTGGGCGTCAAGGTGCTGCAGGCGGCTTATGAAAATTCGCCCATCGTGCGAGCGCTGGAGCGCTCCCTGTCATGGTTGGCCTGGCTGGGCATGCTGCTGTGGGTCAGTGGGTTGCTGCCCGTCATTCTGGAAGAGCTCGACGACATCAAGTGGAAGGTCGGCGGCTCCACGCTGTCGGTGCGAACCCTGCTGGAAGGCGCGCTGACTGCCGGTGTGGTGCTGTTGATCACACTGTGGATATCGGCTGCGCTGGAGACCCGCCTGCTGCGCTCGGCCAAGGGCAACGAGTTGTCGCTGCGCAAGGCTGTAAGCAATGCGTCACGCGTGATGCTGATGTTTATCGGCCTGCTGCTGGCCTTGTCGGCGGTGGGTATCGACCTGACCGCGCTGTCGGTTTTTGGCGGTGCGATTGGTGTGGGACTGGGTTTTGGTTTGCAGAAGCTGGCTGCCAACTATGTCAGTGGCTTTGTGATGTTGGCCGAGCGCAGTGTCCGCATTGGCGATAACGTGCGGGTGGATGGTTTTGAAGGGCTGATCACCGACATCCGCGCCCGCTACACCGTGGTCCGGGCGATTTCCGGGCGCGAATCCATCGTCCCCAACGAGATGTTCATCGGCAACCGGATCGAAAATCTGTCGCTGTCGGATTTGCAGGTGATGCAATCGACGGTGGTGTCGGTCAGTTATGACAGCGATGTTGAGTTGGTGATGCGTTTGCTCACCGAGGCGGCCTCCCTGCACGATCGGGTCGCACGCGATCCGCCGCCAACTGCCAACCTCACCAACTTTGGTGCGGACGGGCTGGAATTTACCCTCAACTACTGGATGACTGACCCTGAAAACGGCCAGCAAAACTTGCGCTCGCGTGTCAATCTGGACATCCTCAAGGCGCTGCGGAGCAAAGGTATTGTCATTCCCTCGCCGCAGCGGGTGGTCCAGTTGCACCGCGCACCGCCCGCGCCACCGCCGGCACCTCCTACTGCGTCGCATCAGGTCGCCGAGGCGGGTGAATGGCCCGCAACTGCTACGGGCCAGACCGCGGAATAGAATGTCAGGCTTACTTTTACGTAAGCGTCAATCACTCATTTGGAGCCTGTCATGAAGGTCTTGGTACCCGTTAAACGTGTTGTCGACTACAACGTGAAAGTCCGCGTCAAATCCGATGGGTCGGGTGTGGATATTGCCAACGTCAAGATGAGCATGAATCCGTTTGACGAGATTGCCATCGAAGAGGCCACCCGATTGAAGGAAAAAGGCGTGGTGACCGAGGTGATTGCGGTCAGCTGCGGGGTGCTGCAGTGCCAGGAAACCCTGCGCACGGCGATGGCGATTGGCGCCGACCGCGCCATCCTGGTCGAGACCACTGAAGAATTGCAACCGCTGGCTGTCGCCAAATTGCTCAAGGCATTGGTTGAGAAGGAACAGCCGCAGCTGGTGATTTTGGGCAAGCAGGCGATCGATGACGACTGCAACCAGACCGGCCAGATGCTGGCTGCGCTGCTCGGCTGGCCGCAGGCAACCTTTGCGTCCAAGGTAGAAGTGGCCGCGGGGACTGCCACCGTGACCCGAGAAGTCGACGGCGGCCTGGAGACGCTGGCACTGACCCTGCCCGCCATCATCACGACGGACCTGCGTCTCAATGAGCCGCGCTACGTGACGCTGCCCAACATCATGAAAGCCAAGAAAAAGCAGCTCGACAACTTCAAGCCGGAAGACCTCGGTGTGGACGTCAAGCCGCGCCTGAAAGTGCTCAGGGTCAGTGAGCCGCCCAAGCGAAGCGCCGGTATCAAGGTTGCTGACGTGGCGGCGTTGCTTGGCTGGCCGCAGGCGACCTTCGCTTCCAAAGTCGAAGTCGAGGGCGACAAGGTGAAGGTAACGCGCGAAGTCGATGGCGGCTCTGAAACAATTTCGCTGACTTTGCCGGCCATTGTGA
>JANMBW010000102.1:0-5275 GCA_031360565.1 Polaromonas sp. | reverse complement strand
TTTTGAGGAGCTTGGCGTCAAGGAGAAAGTTTTTACAGCGCTCGATCGCGTGATGAAACCGGGCGCCATCCTGGCATCGAACACTTCTTCTCTTGACATCAACCGGATCGCTGGCTTCACGAAACGCCCTCAAGACGTAGTCGGCACCCACTTTTTCAGTCCGGCCAATGTGATGAAACTGCTGGAGGTGGTACGCGGCGAAAAAACCGCCAAGGACGTGCTGGCCACAGTCATGACGTTGGCCAAAAAGATCCGGAAAACCGCTGTGGTGTCAGGCGTGTGCGACGGATTTATTGGCAACCGTATGGTTGAGCAGTACCTGCGCCAGGCCGGATTTTTGTTGGAAGAAGGTTGCACGCCCGCGCAGGTTGATCAGGCGGTCGAGAAATTTGGGTTTGCCATGGGGCCGTTTCGCATGAGCGATCTGGCGGGCAATGACATCGGTTGGGCCATTCGCAAGCGCCGCTACCTGGAAAAGCCGGACATGAAATACAGCAAGATTGCTGACCGGTTGTGTGAACTCGGGCGCTTTGGTCAAAAGACCGGCGCGGGCTGGTATGACTACTTGCCAGGAAAGCGTGAGGCGATGGCGTCGCCGCTGGTTGCCGAGACGATAGCCAAACACCGGCAGGACCTCGGACTGGAGCGGCGAGAAATTTCGGATGAAGAGATCGTCCAGCGCCTGGTTTACGCGCTGGTCAATGAAGCGGCACACATTCTGGAAGAAGGCATCGCGTCCCGAGCCAGTGACATTGACATGGTCTATATCACGGGCTACGGCTTTCCGCTGTTTCGGGGCGGGCCCATGCTGTATGCCGATCAGGTGGGACTGTTTAACGTGGTGCAGAGCATGCAGCGCTTCGCCCGTAATCCGCATGATGACGCCGGTTTCTGGCAGCCCGCGCCCCTGCTGGCCCGCCTTGCCGCCGAAGGCAAAACCTTCAACTGACTAGCCGTTTTCAAGTAGTGCTTTCCACCCGTATCGGATAATTCCATGACCGCAGCCTTGATTGTTTCTACTGCCCGCACCCCTTTGGCGAAAAGCTGGAAGGGGTCGTTCAATATGACCCATGGTGCCACGCTGGGCGGCCATGCGGTGCAGCACGCCATAGCCCGTGCCGGCATAGAAGCGGCAGAGGTGGAAGATGTGATCATGGGCTGCGCTACGCCGGAAGGTGCAACCGGCTCCAATATTGCGCGTCAGATCGCTCTGCGTGCCGGTTGTCCCGTCACAACTTCTGGCATGACCATCAACCGTTTTTGCTCGTCCGGCTTGCAAAGCATTGCTTTGGCGGCGCAACGCATCGTCGCGGGCGAAGCGGACATTTTTGTGGCTGGTGGTGTTGAAAGCATTTCCTGCGTCCAGCAGGAGGTCAACACCCATATGCTGCGGGAGGATTGGCTGTCTCAAAACAAGCCCGAGATTTATTGGAACATGCTGCAGACGGCCGAACAGGTCGCCAAGCGATACGGTATCTCGCGTGAGCGCATGGACGACTATGGGGCACAAAGCCAGCAAAAAGCCACTGCTGCGCTGGCGGCAGGTTTGTATACGGACGAAATCGCCCCGATCAGCGTCACCATGGGCGTGGCCGACGCAGTCAGGGGTCTGACAACCCGACTAGTCACCGTCAGCCAGGACGAAGGCATACGCCCCGGCACCACCCAACAAGGCATCAGCGGCATCAAGCCGGCCATTGCCGGCGGAGTGATTGCAGCGGGCAATGCCAGTCAGTTTTCTGACGGCGGGGGCGCGGTCGTCGTGATGGACGAGAAACGGGCCAGTCAAAAAGGGCTGAAGCCGCTCGGTCGCTTTCTCGGCTTTGCCGTGGCGGGCTGCGAACCCGACGAAATGGGCATAGGTCCGGTGTTTGCCGTTCCCAAGGTGCTCGCCAAGCTGGGTCTCACGGTAGGTGACATCGACCTGTGGGAACTCAACGAGGCGTTTGCCGTGCAGGTGATTTATTGTGCGGACAAGCTGGGTATTCCACTGGACAAACTCAATGTCAACGGTGGCGCGATTGCAGTTGGCCACCCTTATGGTGTGACCGGCCAGCGCCTGACAGGCCACGCCCTGATCGAAGGCAAACGCCGCGGCGCGAAGAAGGTTTGCGTGTCGATGTGCATTGGCGGCGGCATGGGTGCTGCGGGTATTTTTGAGGTGTTGTGAGGGCTAGCGATCAGAATCAGGCTTCAGCGTGACGCTTTGGTCGCCTGCACTTGCGGCCATGCTACAAAATTAGGAGCATTTAAGCTCGGTAAAATCAGACATGACCTCTTTCAATGATGATTCCTCGCGCCTCCGTCGCGCCCACCTCACAGTGGAGGCTTGCCCATGAGCTTTTTCAAACCCCTGACCGAGGTGTCAGCGAGCAAAAAGGTGGCGCGCATTCATGCCATGATTTGGGTCTTGATCTATGGCGGCCTGTTGGCGCTGGTGCTTGGACTTTCAGTGGGGCGTAGCGATGCTGCGTTCGGCTGGTCGCTGGTGCTGGGCGGCGCAGTGGTGTCCCTGCTGGGCGTGGTATTGATTTATATACGCTCCAGAATGACCAACGAGCGATGATCAAGCACATCGTCATGTGGAAATTGCTCGATCCGGCGCAGGCTCCGTACTTCAAAGCGCAACTCGACAGTTGCCGCAACCTGGTTCCCGGCATACTGGCTTTCGAGGCAGCCATCCGGTCAGCCGAGCATGAGGCCAATTGTGACGTCGTGCTGTATTCGGTCTTCGAAAACAAGCAAGCACTGGCCGCGTACCAGAACCATCCCCATCATCAGCTCGTTGGCCGTGGCCTGGGTGCCCTGCGCGAGAGCCGCTGTGTATTGGACTACGAGATGCCTGGAGATACGCCATGACTGCTTCCGCTCAACCTACTGCCGCTCGTACGGTCCAACAGCTTTTTGACTTGACAGGCAAGACAGCGCTGGTAACCGGCGGCTCGCGCGGCCTCGGTCTGCAACTGGCACGCGCACTCGGTGAGGCAGGCGCCAAAATCATGTTGAGTTCGCGCAAATCCGCTGATCTGATCGAGGCGGCTGCCGAATTGACTGCGGAGGGGATTAGCGTCGACTGGATTGCCGCTGACTGTGCAAAAGAAGCTGAACTCCGGACCTTGGCCGACACGGCTATCCAACGCCTGGGCCATGTTGACATTCTGGTGAACAACGCGGGGGCGACCTGGGGTGCAGCGGCTGAAGACCATCCGGTGGAGGCCTGGGACAAGGTCATGAACCTGAATATTCGAGGCTACTTTATTTTGTCGCAGCACATTGCCAAGCACAGCATGATTGCGCGCCGGTCGGGCCGCATCATCAATGTCGCCTCGATTGCCGGGCTAGGCGGGAACCCGCCAGACCTGCAAATGATTGCCTACAACACGTCCAAAGGCGCGGTGGTCAATTTCACCCGCGCGCTGGGCTGCGAATGGGGCCCGCACAACATCACTGTTAACGCGATTTGCCCCGGATTTTTCCCTAGCAAAATGACGGTTGGAGTGCTTAAATCGATTGGCGAAGACAAACTGGCCGCGCACGCGCCGCTCGGACGGCTGGGAGATGATGAAGACCTCAAGGGTCTGTGTGTGCTCTATGCATCCGATGCCGGCAAGCACATCACCGGTCAGTGGATGGCAGTGGACGGCGGTGTCAGCGTCGTCACGGGCGGCTAATCAGCATGGCCGCACTCGACTTCGGGGCTGAAATCCCGTTTGTGACCCACCTGGGCTTTGTACTGGAGCGGTTTGACGGTGGCGAATCGGCTATTCGGTACAGCCCGAAGCCTGAGCATCTCAACTCCTTTGCGGTCACCCATGGCGGCGCCGTGATGACCCTATTGGATGTGACCATGGCCACTGCTGCTCGCAGCGTGCAAAAAGACATGGGTGTGGTCACCATCGAGATGAAAACCAGCTTCATGCAGCCCGCGCCCGGCAACGGCGACGCGCTGACCGGCAAAGGTCGACTGATTCACCGCACTGCCACACTGGCCTTCACTGAAGCGACTTTGTTTGACGGACAGGGCAAAACCTGCGCCCATGCGACCGGGACCTTCAAATTTGTCAAACGCCTGCCCACAGGTCCGCGGAGCGCCAACGAACTGGGTGCACCGCTTCCAGCTGCGGAGCGTGGCATTTCCACCGACTAGCCTTCGTTTGATGCACGGCTTCACATGATGCATCCCTTTGCGGGTCAAACGGCAGTCCTCACCGGCGCTGGCTCGGGTTTTGGACTCGAATGCGCGCGTCTCGGCGCCAGGCTGGGCATGAATCTGGTGCTGGTCGATGTACAGCAGGACGCCTTGAGCGCTGCAGCCAGCGAAATGGAGCGAGCGGGTGTTGAAGTGTTGGCAGTGCAAGCCGACGTGGCCAACGCCGGTCAGATGGAGTCGCTGGGGAGATCGGTCCTGAAGCGTTTTGGCGCACCGCACCTGGTCTTCAACAACGCCGGGGTTGGGTCGGGCGGCTTGATCTGGGAAAACTCCGTCGAGGATTGGGAGTGGGTGCTGGGCGTCAACCTGATGGGTGTGGTGCATGGCGTGCGGGTCTTCACGCCCATGATGCTGGAGGCGGCCAAGCACAATCCGTCCTGGCAGGGCCACATCGTCAACACCGCGAGCATGGCTGGCCTGCTTAACCCGCCCAATATGGGCGTTTATAACGTGAGTAAGCACGCAGTGGTGTCTCTCACCGAAACGCTTTACCAAGACTTGTCTCTGGTCACGACGCAGATCAGCGCTTCGGTGCTCTGCCCCTTTTTTGTCGCGACGGGCATCAGCCAAAGCGAGCGCAACCAGCCAGCCGAACTTTTAGACCAGAACCAGACCGCGAGCCAACGGGTCCAGCGAGCCATGACCGCCAAAGCCGTCAGCGCGGGCAGGGTCAGTGCCGCCAGCGTGGCGCAGATGGTTTTTGATGCGGTGGCGAGCAAGCAGTTTTATATCTTCAGTCATCCGGGAAGCAATCAGTCCTTGCAAACCCGGTTTGACGATATTTTGCAAGCCCGCAATCCGACCGATCCGTTCGCTGACAAACCTGAAATCGGGCAGCAACTGAGAACCGCACTGCGTCAGGTTTGACCTTAAGGCCTTGGAAAACCAGCTCTAGACGGGTAAACGGTCAAAGATTTCGTAGCTGTTTTTCAGCCAGGTCTTGACTCGCTGGCGCTCCAGCAGCCCGAGCGAATCCGGGCCTTGCCGGTCGTTGCTGGCCTTCCAGAAACTGGTGTTGTGCTGGTCAATCTTGCGCATGCTGGCATCATGCAGGCGCGGCAGCTC
>JANMBW010000011.1:0-2781 GCA_031360565.1 Polaromonas sp. | reverse complement strand
ATCCTGCTGAATTACCGATTGCGCAATGTGCGCGGCGAGTTCTGGGTGACCCTGCACTACCGGTACCGGGCGTGGGCCCCAGCCTTCGTCAGCCGGCTGGTAGGACGCTGCGGTGCCGATTGCAAAAGTGGGAATCATGTCCAGGCTGAAAGCGGTGGCGTGGTCGTTGAAGACCAGAAAGATCACGTCGGGCTGGTTTTCTTTCATCCATTGTCTGGAGTACTCGTAGCCCTTGAACACCGGCTGCCAATAAGGCTCGGTGGTTTTACCCAGATCTATCGCTGCGCCAATGGCAGGAACATGGGAGGTGTAGACGCTGGCGGCGATTTTTGCCATGTCAAACAGTCGCTTTCTGTCCTGCCCGGCCTTGCGGCTGGTTCTGCGCTTGCGCCGTACCGTTTTCGCCCACCACACGGTTTCCTTCAACCGAACGACCACCGGCCACCATCATGTTGCGGTATTCGTCTTCGGTCATGCCGGTCATGCTGCCCGCCATCTGCTGAAAGCTCTTGCCGTGCGTGGCACCGAGTTTGGCCAGGAAGTAGATGTTGCCGCCCAGCGAGATGGCGCGGTTCAGGTCTACATCCAGAACGGCTTGCTTTTGCTCTTCGGTCATAGGCCACTCGTCAAGGTAGGCACGCTGGTCCGCCTTGAACCGCTCGCGATTGTCAGCCTTCATCAGTGACATGCAAAACTGATTCAGGTGGTAGCCCTTGCGGCTTTGTTCCGCATCAAAAATGGTCGTGCCCGGTACATCGAGGTAATTTTTATTGAGCGACATGGGCCTAGTTCCAGTACAGCCGGTTCGGGTTATCGACCAGCAATTTGTGTCGCAACTCAGGAGTGGTGGCAATCTGCGGAATAAAGTCCACCAGCAGGCCGTCGTCGGGCATGTGGTCTTTCAGGTTGGGATGCGGCCAGTCTGTGCCCCACAAGACGCGGTCGGGAAAAGTCTCCACCAGCCGCTTGGCAAACGGGACCACGTCCTGATAAGCCCGCTGCTCGCCGTCAAGGGCTTTCGGCCCCTTCAGGCTCAGGCGTTCGGGGCAACTGACCTTGCTCCAGATGTTGCTGTGCTCACGCATCATCTTGACGAACAGTTCAAACTCCGGCCCATCAACCGGCTGGCTCACATCCGGACGGCCCATGTGATCCACCACCACCGTGGTGGGCAGTGCGGTGAAAAAATCGTACAGTTCGGGTAGGTCAACCGCTTCGAAGTAGACCACGACATGCCAGCCCAGCGGCGCTATACGCTGGGCAATTTCCAGCAACACCTCGCGCGGTGTGAAATCGGCCAGGCGTTTGACAAAGTTAAAACGCGTGCCCCGCACACCAGCGGCATGCATCGCCCTCAGCTCGACATCGGATACCTCACGGCTGACCGTTGCCACGCCGCGCGCCTTGTCGTTGGAGGCCTTCAGGGCATCTACCAGCGCGCGGTTATCGGTGCCGTGACAGGTCGCCTGCACGATCACGTTTTTATCAAACCCCAAACGGTCTCGCAAGGCAAAGAGCTGTTCTTTGGACGCATCGCAGGGCGTGTACTTGCGCTCGGGCGCGTAGGGAAAAACCTCACCAGGTCCGAAAACATGGCAATGCGCGTCAACCGATCCAGCGGGCACTTTAAATACAGGTTTGGCGGGGCCCGCGTACCAGTCCAGCCAGCCTGGGGTTTTTGTGAATGCCATCTTTTCCCTCAGTCGATGTACTTCAGACCAGCCTTAGCCAGGGGCTCGCGCATGTTGTACATGTCCAGGCCCAGCACGCCCGCGGCCAACTTGGATCGTTTTTTGCCCTCCAGGTCTTCGCGGGCCTGCGACGCATCTGCGACCTTTTGCGCATCGGCCGCCGCCACCACCACCACGCCATCGGCGTCGGCAATGATCACATCCCCGGGATTGACGTGAACGCCGGCACACACCACCGGAATATTGACCGAACCCAGGGTGGACTTGATCGTGCCCTTGGCATGAATGGCCTTGGCAAATACCGGAAAATTCATAGTTGCCAGATCGGTCACGTCGCGAACCCCGGTGTCGCTGATCAGACCAGTGCAGCCCCGCGCCTGAAACGAGGTGGCCAGCAGGTCGCCAAACATGCCGTCATTGTTGTCTGACGTGCAGGCCAGCACTACCACGTCACCGGGTTGAATCTGCTCGGCCACCACATGCAGCATCCAGTTGTCGCCAGGATGGGTAAGCACGGTCACTGCCGGACCGCAGATTTTGGCTCCAGGATAGACCGGGCGCATGTAGGGCTTCATCAGGCCCACCCGTCCCTGGGCCTCGTGGAGAGTAGCTACGCCGAATTTGGCGAGCAGTGCCACGGCTGCCTTGTCGGCGCGAACGATGTTGCGTTTGACAACTCCCAGAGTATTGGCGAGCGAGCTCATGTCATAGTCCTTTTTCTTTAAGTGCTGCATCCAGTCGCGGAAACACGCGCCGCGTATTGCCTTCATAAATCTGGTGGCGCTCCTCGGCGCTCAGTTGGGTCGATGACTCGATGTAGCGCCTGGTGTCGTCATAGTAGTTTCCGGTTTCGGGGTCGATGCCGCGCACTGCGCCAATCATCTCGCTGGCAAACAAAATGTTTTTCACCGGAATTACTTTGGTCAACAAATCAATCCCCGGCTGGGGCTACACGCAGGTGTCAAAGAAGATATTGTTCAGCAGATGGTCTTTGAGCAGGGGCTTTTTCAACTCCTGCGCCAGCCCGCGAAAACGTCCCCAGTGGTAAGGCACAGCGCCGCCGCCATGCGGAATCAGGAACCTCAAGGTT
>JANMBW010000045.1:0-3167 GCA_031360565.1 Polaromonas sp. | reverse complement strand
GAAGCCTGGCGGGGCCAGGCACAGTGGCGCATTCTGGAAACCGGTTTTGGTCTTGGCCTGAATTTTCTGGTGACCTGGTCGAGCTGGAAAGCCGACCCCGAGCGGCCGGGCATGCTGCACTTCGTGGCAACCGAGGCCTATCCTGCCAGCGCGGAAGATATGCTGCGCAGCGCCACCGCCCATCCTGAGCTGCTGGCCCTGGCCCTGCAATTGAAAGACCAGTTATGGGGCTTGTTGCCGGGCTTTCATCGACTGGTGTTTGAAGACGGCAAGGTACTGTTGACGCTGTGTATTGGCGACAGCAGCTCCGTGTTGCGCCAGCAGGCATTCAAGGCCGATTCGGTTTATCTGGACGGCTTCAGCCCCGCCAAGAACCCAGAGATCTGGAATCTTCACGCGATCAAGGCGGTGGCCCGTTGCTGCCGGCGTGGCACCCGAGTCGCCAGCTGGACCGTTGCGCGCAGCGTGCGAGACAACCTGGCGCAATGCGGCTTTGTGGTCGAGAAAACGCCGGGTACACCGCCCAAACGCGACAATTTGCGGGCGGTGTTCGATCCGCCCTGGGAGCCTAAACAAGCCCCCCGCCATGCTGCGGTAGCGACTCGGCAATCGAATCGCTGTGTCGTGATTGGCGCGGGTCTGGCCGGTGCCGCACTGGCGGCCAGCCTGGCCCGACGCGGCATGCAGGTGCTGGTTCTGGATGCTGGCAGCGCCCCTGCCGGCGGTGCGTCGGGACTTCCGGCAGGCCTGCTGGTGCCGCATCGTTCATCCGATGACAGCATGCTTTCCCGGCTGTCGCGCAGTGGGGTCCGGATAAGCCTGCAACAGGCAGCTGCCTTGCTGGTATCGGGGACAGACTGGCAACAAACCGGCGTGCTGGAACGCAGCATGGACGGTGTGGCCAGAATGATTCCGCCAGCCTGGTCCGAGGTTTGCCCATCAGCCGTAGCGGACTGGATGCAGCCCGCGTCGCCAGCGCAGCTAGCCGAAGCCGGCCTGTCCGCCGCCAGCAGCGGTGTGTGGCACACCCGTGCAGGTTGGATCAAGCCGGAACGCCTGGTGCATGCCTGGCTGCAGACACCCGGGGTGATTTTTCGCGGCAATGCTGAGGCTTCGCAGCTCGTCGCTACCCCAGAAGGATGGCAAATTCTCGACGCTTCCCATGCGGTGCTGGCGCAGGCCGAGCTGGTACTGCTGGCGGCTGGCTACGGCAGTCGCGCACTGGCCGCATCGGTCAGCAGCACGCCGCTGGCGCTGCAAGCCATTCGTGGCCAAATTTCCTGGGGTCTGCACGCCACCGACGCCTCATTACCAACTTTTCCAACCTTGCCAGGATTTCCGGTCAATGGGCATGGCGGGCTGATTCCTGCTGTCCCCGGACCGGAGGGTCTGCGCTGGATCATGGGCTCAAGTTACCAACGTGACTGTGAAAAGCCAGAAATCCGGGCACAAGACCATCAGGACGTTTTTGCACGGCTGCAAACCCTGCTGCCCGAAACCGCCAGACAACTGCGGCAAGACTTCAATCCAGACCATGCGCAGGGCTGGGCTGGCATTCGCTGTGCAACACCCTCCCGTTTGCCGGTGCTCGAATGCGTCGCGGCCACTCCTTCAGGGGCCGAAGCCTGGGTGTGCAGCGGAATGGGGTCGCGCGGCTTGAGCTTTGCCGCGTTGTGCGCGGAGTTGTTTGCAGCACGTCTGCATGGCGAGCCCCTGCCGCTTGAACGGCGTCTGGCGCAGGCCTTGCTGATTGAACACAAGCCGCTAAATAAAGACCCTGCGTCTAGCGCATCGCCTCAGCCGGACGACGCGCCTTGACATAAGCGTCATTGGGCAAGTAAGCCTTGCCGTCGGCATAGCGCCACTGCACCATGGTGCCCTTGCCACCGCGTACATCGAGCTTGCCAACAAACGCGCCCATGGTGGACTGCTGGTCCAGCGCCCGGAACTCGGCCGGACCAAAGGGTGTGGAAAACTTCAAACCGCGCAAAGCCGTCACCAGTTTTTCGTTATCCAGCGAATTGGCTTTTCGGATGGCTGCAAAAATCGCTTGCATGGTGGCATAGCCCACCACCGAGCCGACTTTGGGATTTTCCTGAAAGCGGCGGTAGTAGTTGGTCGCAAAGCTGGCGTGTTCGCGTGAGTCGATCTGGTCCCATGGGTAGCCGGTCACGATCCAGCCCTTGGGCGTTTCGTCTTTCAGCACGTCGAGGTACTCGGGCTCACCCGACAGCAGCGACACCACCGGCGTTTTGGGGAAAATGCTGCGCTGGTTGCCTTCGCGCACCAGCTTGGCCAGGTCGGCGCCAAAGGTCACATTGAAAATGGCGTCAGGCTTGCTCTGCATCGTGGCCTGCAGCGTGGTGCCGGCTTCGAGCTTGCCGAGGGCCGGCCACTGCTCACTGACAAACTCCACATCCGGGCGTTTGGCTTTGAGCAGTTCCTTAAAACTCGCGACGGCGCTTTGGCCGTACTCGTAGTTGGGCGCGATGGTGGCCCAGCGTTTGGCGGGGAGCTTGGCAGCCTCTTCGACCAGCATGGCGGCCTGCATGTAGGTGCTGGGCCGCAAGCGGAAGGTGTAGCGGTTGCCTTTGTCCCAAACGATGGCGTCGGCCAATGGTTCGCTCGCGACGAACACACGTTTGTTTTTCTGGGCATGATCGGCCAGCGCCAGTCCGACGTTGGACAAGAAACCACCTGCCAGCACGTCCACTTTTTCTTTTGATGTCAGCTCGATTGCGTGGCGCAAGGCTTCTTCAGGCTTTCCGGCGTCGTCACGCGCAATCACCTCGACCTTGCGGCCCAGCAATCCGCCCGAGGCATTGATCTCCTCCACCGCCAGTTGCCAGCCGTTGCGGTAGGGCAGCGTGAACTGTGGAATGGTTGAATAGCTGTTGATTTCGCCAATTTTGATAGGCGCTTTGGCTTTGTCTGCCGCATGCGCCGAACCGATTGCGCTCCAGACGGTTATGCCAGCCAGCAGCAGACTGCCCAACAAGGCTTGTTTTGAACTTTTCACGACTTTTTCTCCAGGGTAGAGGCCATTCGGTCCGGCAAATTGAGAACACATCCGTCACATCGGCTATGAAAAGCAGGCACTGTACCAGCGCCAGCGGTCAACACCTGCCAGGTCATCCATAACGCACCACAGTCCATCAGGGACCACA
>JANMBW010000522.1:0-5002 GCA_031360565.1 Polaromonas sp. | reverse complement strand
CCGCCCAGCCGTAAGACCGGTAAGCCAGACCTGCCCCCAAAAGGGCGGCAACTGGAATGAGAATTTTTTGAACGTTCATGGTGCCATTTTCGCAGCCTCGCCGGACTGGCCAACTGCAAGGAGCGGGTAGCAGCCACAAATCACCGCTTGACCGGCTGAGTCGCTATGGCCAGTCCCACCACAATTCTGGCACCAACCCGCGACCTAACGCACGCTAAACGGGGATTGGTAGGGCCGGCCGAACGGTACCCCCGCTACCACCGTTCCAATGGGCCGCAAGTGGCGCTGCCCCTGGCGCTGGTTGTTGCGGGTGTCCACAAAGGCTACCGGGCCATCCACCAGTTCCATGATGGACAGGTCGGCAGGCGCCCCAAGCTGCAAGGTGCCATGTTTGGGAATTCGCCCAATCACGCGTGCTGGCGCGGTAGTAGACATGCTGATGACCTCCGGGAGCGAGAACCCGAGGCCAATCATCTTGCTCATGACCCAAGGCAAGTAGGGCATGCCCGGGGTATTTCCGGAAACCACGTGGACATCACTTGAAATGGTGTCGGGGATGCAGCCCTGCGCGATCGCGGCCTCAGCGATGGTGTAGTCAAAACTGCCACCACCATGGCCTATGTCGAAAATCACCCCGCGCCTTTTGGCCGCCAGCGCGGCAGGTAACAACTTGCCATCCTGCACAATATTGGTGCCCGTGCCGGCATTATTGGGCGCACCAGAATAGCAATGTGTGAGCACATCGCCGGGCCTAAACAGATCCAGGATTTGCGACATCAGTTGGCGATCAGCGACGCCGCCGATATGACACATGACTTTCGCGGGAACCCCTGAAAGCTCACAAGCCTTGATGGCCCGCCGGAGCGGCTCCAAGCCATGCTGGGCGATGACGTTCTCGCTCATGCGCACTTTCACGCCAAGGACCATATCGGCATTTTCTGCCACGGTACGGGCCGCGGCTTCCGGACGCGCGTAATCGATATTAAACAGTTCAGGGATCGGAAAGCCCGCCAGGCCCGCCACGGCGATGTGAACAAATGCAAACTGGCGTGTGCGTGAAGCCGGTACGATAAACCGGCGGTACGCAGCAAAGTTATTGGCGCCTGCGTCGCCGGCCGAGACCACCGTCGTTGTGCACTGGTGGGCTACTAGCTCGTCAGCCGGTATACCAATTGCCGATCCGTAGGGAAATGTATGACAGTGCAGGTCTATCAGGCCAGGCGTAACCAGTCGACCACCAGCGTCCATTACGCGCTGCGCACGATCAGGCCCGATGGTGGGTTCAATGGCCTCAATCAGACCAAAACGAATGCCGATATCCCGCATGCCCGAGAGGCCTTGGCTCGGGTCGAGCACATTGGCATTTCGAATAAGCAGATCAAACTTGTCTGTGGGTGCCATGGCAGCCAAAGCCACGCCCGGCAAAGCCCCCAGCGTAGCCACTGAAGCAGCCGCTTTAACAAAATGGCGACGAGAAGAAATTTCCATAATGACCTTGACGAGGTGGGTAGAGGAGTGACCATACTGCTTACAGCTCGCTATCTCGTCAAGCGTGCTTACCCCGCTGCACCCGAAAACCCACGCTGCAGTAATCTTCTGCGTGTCGGGTGTCGTGGTGGCATCAAATCAAACCTTTCTTATTAGAGCGATCGCACCACTTCTAGCGCCTGTTCAATCCGCTCCACGGCGTGGATCGTGAGGCCCTCAAAGGCTTTGTCGTTCTTTTTAGGCGCGTTGGCCTTGGGTACGACCGCCACATTAAAGCCAAGCTTGGCGGCTTCTTTCAGTCGCTCCTGGCCGCGTGGCGCAGGGCGAACTTCGCCGGCCAGTCCTACTTCGCCAAAGGCAACAAAGCCCTTAGGCAGCGGCCTGCCGCGCAGGCTGGAAGTGATGGCCAGCATCACCGCCAGATCGGCGGCGGGCTCGGTGATACGAACACCGCCTACTGCGTTGACAAACACATCCTGGTCCATGCAGGCGACGCCGGCATGGCGGTGCAGCACCGCCAGCAGCATGGCCAGGCGGTCCCGGTCCAGTCCCACGCTCAAGCGGCGCGGACTCGGCCCGCCGCTGTCCACCAAGGCCTGAATTTCCACCAGCATGGGGCGCGTGCCTTCCAGCGTCACCATGACGCAACTGCCCGGCACCGGCTCGGCGTGCTGGCTCAGAAAAATCGCGCTCGGGTTGCTGACGCCTTTGAGGCCTTTTTCGGTCATGGCAAACACGCCGATCTCGTTGACTGCGCCAAAGCGGTTTTTGATCGCGCGCACCAGGCGAAAGCTTGAATGGGTGTCGCCTTCAAAGTACAGCACGGTGTCGACCATGTGTTCCAGCACGCGCGGGCCGGCCAGCGCGCCCTCTTTGGTGACATGGCCCACCAGCACGATGCAGACGCCGCTGGCCTTGGCCGCCCGCGTCAGGTGCGCTGCGCCCTCGCGCACCTGCGCCACCGAGCCGGGCGCCGACGTCAGTTGGTCTGAATAAACAGTCTGGATCGAGTCGATCACCGCAATCGTCGGCTGCGTCGCTTCCAGCGTCGCGAGAATTTTGTCGAGCTGGAATTCGGCCAGCACCGAGACTCGCGAACCCTCCAGCCCGAGCCGGCGCGCCCGCAGCGCTATCTGCGCGCCGCTCTCTTCGCCGGTCACGTATAAAGTGCCCCCACGCTTCCCCACCGCGTGTGGGTCGCTGCCCCCCGAGGGGGCCTTCGCACCTTGGGACGGCCCGGCGGTGCTCAAGCGTTCGTCAAAACCACGTTGTAGCGAGTCGAGTGCCTGAAGCAACAGTGTCGATTTGCCGATGCCAGGGTCTCCGCCTATCAGCACCACGCCGCCTTCAACGATGCCGCCGCCCAGAACCCGGTCAAGCTCGTCGTGGCCAGTCGGCGTACGCTCCATGTCGCTGGCCTGGATGTCTGCCAGAGCAGTGACCTCGGCTGCCTTGGTCAATCCCAGATGTTGGTTGTTGTAGCGGTTTTTAACCGGCCCACTGCTTTCGGCTACGCCTTCAATCAGCGTGTTCCAGGCGTTGCAGTGCGGGCATTTACCTAACCACTTGGGGCTGATGCCGCCGCAGTCTGTGCAGGTGTAAATCGTTTTGTCTTTGGCCATGCCGGCATGGTACTGGATAAATAACCAGCCATTCGAATTCGGGGCCGGTTTACTCTACTTGTACCGGTACCCGCTGCGCCAGCGCGCACAGCAACTCGTAACTCACCGTGCCGGCTGCCTGCGCAATCTCGTCAACCGACAGAACGACACCGTTGGCTGCGCGCCCCCACAAGGTCACCTGGCTGCCCCGACCGGCTGTGGGCACCGGCGTCAGGTCTATCGTCAGCATGTCCATGCTCACACGCCCCACCAGGCGGGTACGCACGCCGTCGACCAATATCGGCGTACCGGTGCTGCAGTGGCGGGGATAGCCATCGGCATAACCGCAAGCGACCACGCCTATACGGAGCGGGCCCTCAGCGACGAAGCAGGAGCCATAGCCGACGCTGTCGCCCGCCGCCAGTAGTTGCACTGCAATGATTCGGGATTCCAGCGTCATGGCAGGCAGCAGCCGCCAATCGTCGGCTCTGTGCTGGGGAAAATCCGGCGCGCTGCCATACACCGCTATGCCGGGACGTATCCAGTCCGAGCGCGCAGCCAGAACGTCTGCGTGACGCAAAGCGCCCGCGCTGTTGCTTAAAGTCCGCTCGCCCGGCAAATCATGCGTCACCGCGTCAAAAACCCTGAGCTGCGCCGCCACACCTTTGGGGCCATCGGCATCTGAGAAATGTGTCATGAGAGAAATCTCGTCGACCTGCGGCAGAGCGTTCAGTCGGGTCCAGGCGGCACGGTAGCGATCCGGCGTGAAACCCAGGCGGTTCATGCCGGAATTCATTTTTAGAAAGACATGCTGCGGCTGCTGCGTCTTGTGCGCCGCGATCATGTCAATCTGTTCATTGCAATGCACCACGTGCCACAGCGCAAGGCGGGAACACAGCTCCAGGTCGCGCGCGTCAAAGCAGCCTTCCAGCAGCAAAATCGGGCCGCGCCAGTCCAGCGCACGCAGTCGCTGGGCCTCCGACAGATCGAGCAGTGCAAAACCATCGGCACTGCGCAGGCCTTCAAATGCCCGCTCGATGCCATGCCCGTAGGCATTGGCCTTGACGATAGCCCAGAGGCGCGCATCAGGTGCGGCGGCGCGCAGGCGGTTGAGGTTATGCGACAGCGCAGCGGTGTGGATGGTGGCGAGAAGCGGACGAGGCATGGCGGCTGACGAAAGATGAGTACTAGGGTTTTGGAGTGGCAGGATAAGCCAGCTAAAACGTTTAAGGGAAACGTTGAATAGTTTTATTGAGCGACTTTATGTCAGCTTGGCTTCGGCCATCCGGTCATTTTGACGGCGGGTGCCATGCTATAAACCGACATCTCCGGAGACATCCACTCCTGCTCGATGGCTTCCAGACTTTGATGCCTTTTATAAAGTGATCGATAACCTTTAATGAAGCGCGGTTTTTACACCATCATGGCAGCCCAGTTTTTCAGTTCGCTGGCTGACAACGCGCTATTCGTTGCGGCCGTCGAATTGCTCAAAACCAGCGGCGCCCCAAAGTGGCAACCGGCTGCACTGGTGCCGATGTTTGCGCTGTTTTACGTGGTGCTGGCGCCGTTTGTGGGCGCGTTTGCTGACGCACGCCCCAAGGGCCATGTGATGTTTGTGAGCAATGCCATCAAGGTGATCGGTTGCCTGATGATGCTGTTTGGCACCCATCCGCTGATGGCCTACGCCATCGTAGGCCTGGGCGCTGCCGCTTACTCCCCCGCCAAATACGGCATCCTGACCGAGTTGCTGCCGGCCTCGCAGTTGGTCAAGGCCAACGGATGGATTGAAGGCCTGACCATTGCGTCCATCATTTTGGGTGTGCTGCTGGGTGGTCAATTGGTGGGCGCGGTCGTATCGGACCGCTTGCTGTCTTTCGACTTCCCCCTCATCAGCACCAGCATTGACTCCGCAC
>JANMBW010000510.1:0-2598 GCA_031360565.1 Polaromonas sp. | reverse complement strand
TGCATTCATCGCGTCATGCACCAGGTAGCGCTGGGCGCAGCCGGTTTCCTGGCACACCAGGCGCACCGCTTCAAGCTTGTTGAGCAAGTCGCCGCTACTGGTGTTGATGTGGCTCAAGCGGTTCACCAGCTTGCCGCTGGTGTGCTGCAGCGCCGTCATGATGGGTGCGTATTTTGGTTTGAGCGCGTAATCGTAGGTCAGTGCAATGGCATTGATACCAGGGCCGAAGCCGCGCTCGTCGGCAACGCTTTCAACCTGCCTGCCATCCAGGAATACGCGGGGTTTATAACGGCGCAGCGATTCACGAAAGTCGTCGCCGGACATCAGCGTGGCGGTGGGGGCTGGTGCATTCATGGTTTCGTCTCCGGGTTTTTCGACAGTTTAAAGAATCCCAAGGACAAGCACTTGGAAAAATACCCTGCCTGGGGTCTGCAACAATAGGTTTGCAACCACTTTTCAGGATCGACCATGCTGCTAGACGCCGAAGACTCCCAGCTCGTACTGGTTGACTACCAGGCCCGCCTGTTGCCTGCTATTTTTGAAAACGAAATGGTCGTGGCTAACGCCTTGCGCCTGGCGCGCATAGCTAGAGCGATGGAGGTTCCGGTCTGGGGCACCGAACAGAACCCTGATGGTTTGGGGCGCAATCTGCCCGAACTGATTGCGGCGATTGAAGCGAACAGTGCTTTCGGTGGCGGCAAGATTCTGGCCAAAATGCACTTTAATGCGGCGGAAGACGGCCTGGCAGACTGGTTGCGCCCGCCAGTGCGCAGGCCTGCGCAGGGCGCTTCACAGGGAGGCAACGCACGCAGTCTGCCGAAACACCTGCAAAAGCCAGCCGCACCCGAAGAGCCCGAAGGCCGCAATACCATCGTCATCGCTGGTTGCGAGGCACATGTGTGCCTGATGCAGACCGCGCTGGGTTTGCTGGAGGAAGAGTTTGACGTCTGGGTGGTGACCGATGCCTGCAGCTCGCGCAGCGAGCGTAACCGCGATGCCGCCTTTGACCGACTGGCCGGCAATGGGGCCGAGCTGGTGACCACCGAGATGGTGGCGTTTGAGTGGCTGCGCACGGCTCGCCACCCGGCCTTCCGTGCAGTGCTGGACCATGTGAAATCCCGGGATTAACATCACCAAATCAGGTTTATTCGCTGCCCGATCGCAGCGGCAATTATTCTTTTCAGGAAGCAAGCCATGACGCCCAGCCCGTTCACTGTTACCCATGCGCGAGATGCCCAGTTTGAGCGCGGTTTGCGCTCATTTTTTGAATACCGCGATCTGGGAATCGAGCAGGCGACCAGCGGCCAGGTGGTTGCCCATGTCATTCGGGCTGCGCCGGGCGAGCACTTTGTCGGCACGCCTCACCGGCACGATTTGACATTCCAACTGGTGTATGTCCTCAAGGGTTGGATTGAATTCGACTACGAGGGCCAGGGACGGGTGCGGCTTGAGGCGGGTTCCTGTGTCTACCAGCCCCCATTGATCCGTCACCGTGAAGTCGGACACAGCGATGATGTGGAAATGCTCGAAGTGGTGATGCCAGCTGGCTTCAAAACTGAAGAAGTCCCGGCATTCTAGGGTCCACCTCCAGCACGGATCAGGACTTGGGTTCCAGTTTCAGGGGCGCCGCGGCACTGTTGAGTCGCGCAACTGTCTGGCCCTGCTCGATTTTTTTGGCCATCAGCTGTGCAACCGATTTCAGGTTCTTCAAGTCCCGGGCATGAACGCTCTCATGGGGGCTGAAGCTCAGGCAACACAGCGTTCCGTAGACCTGACCGTCGTCCATCAAAATCGGTGCGCTGAGGTAGGTACCAATGTCAAAAGGGGCCTTCGGTAATTGCGCCTTGTCGGGGTAGGTGGACACGTTTTTGATGACGGGAGGAATCCGCCCGTCCACCACGCGCTGGCACCAGGTTTGCTCCAGGGGATCAGACTGGCCAAGCGTCATCACGGGCTTGTCCGCTGGAACATCGACATAACGCATCACGCGCTGACCCTCAACAAATTCAGACACAAAAACCACGTCCATTTCCAGACGCTTGCGCAGCAGCTGCAGGACTTCGGTCACCGAGTCATCAATCAATTCATCACTGGTGTCTGCGGTGGCGACCAGCATCTCAGAGACCTTGATGCTGAGGTCATCCGGGTTAAACCCATCTTCGTAATACTTTGAAGCTGGCATATTTTTTAGACATGAAATTGGGCAGAGTTTAACGACTTGCAGGTAGCCTAAGAAAATCCGTCGGGTATCGGCTCAATGACGAGCGCCATAAAAAAAAGCCGGGTCGATGCCCGGCTTTTTCAAAATGCGCCCTACAGGGCACCGATTAGAAAGCGTATTGCAGGCTAACAGAGTAGTTGTTGGCGCGAATCGAACCGCCGCCAGGGCCGCTGTTCTTGGAAATCTTGCCGAAATCTTCATACTCGGCGCGCACGGCCAGCTTTGGATTGATGCTATACGACACACCGACGCCCAACAGCAAATCGCTCTTGTTCTCGTTGATGCCGCCCTTGATCCGGTTCTGTGACACGCCCACTTTGCCCATCAAGGCGAAGCTCTGCGACAACGGCAGGGTACCGGTACCAGCGAGGCTGTAC
>JANMBW010000501.1:0-1771 GCA_031360565.1 Polaromonas sp. | reverse complement strand
CACTGACGAAGATGATGAAGCCTGGCATTGGCAGCTATGACAAGTTCAAACAGCTGTTTGACAAGTACAGCTTAGAGGCCGGTAAAAAGCAGTTTTTGATTCCCTACTTCATTGCTGCCCACCCCGGCACCAGCGATGCAGACATGTTGCATCTGGCGCAATGGCTCAAGAAAAACGGTTTCCGGGCCGACCAGGTGCAGACTTTTTACCCCTCGCCGATGGCCACAGCCACGGCGATGTACCACACGGGCAAAAATCCACTGCGCAAAATCACGCGGAGCACGGAGACGAGCGAAACCGTCGATATCGTGCGCGGCGAAAAGCGTCGCCGGCTGCACAAGGCCTTCCTGCGCTATCACGACCCGAACAACTGCCGCTGCTGCGCGAAGCGCTCAAAACCATGGGCCGGGCCGATCTGATCGGCAACGGCAAGCACCACCTGATTCCGACCTTTCAGCCCTTGGTGGACGGCAGCTACAGCAGTGCGCGGCGCAAGAATTCGACGACCGTGGCTTTGAAGCCGGCGATGCCGGTGAAAGGCCGCATCCTCACCCAGCACACCGGCTTGCCGCCGCGAGACCACGGCACAGGCAAGGTGGCGCCTCGACTTAAAAAAGGCCGCTAATCCAATAGATATGATGGTTATTTGCTATCAACAATATAGCAAATGTCGGCTACATCAGACCTTGTATGACGCGAGTACCTGCTGTGGAAACAGCTCTTCCACGTCTAGCAGGCGGTGGCACACGCCCTGGTCGAATCCGAACTTCAAAAATGCGCGGAGCGTGGCGCGGTTGATGCTGCCGCCGCGCTCTGGTCCGATTCCGTAGGGAAAAAAGTCATCGCCAAAGATGCCGCGCAGGCGTGCAGTGTAGTTCTCCATCCACGCCAGCGGCGCATGCGAAGCGGTGATGTCTGACAGCCGCTCGACCGAGCGCGCCTTGGCTTCCGAAAACGCCTTAAATAGATTCATGCCAACCCAGGGGTGCGCGTCCAGCACAGCACTTTTCAAAACCAGCGAATGCATGATCGGGAAGATCATGGTGTCTTTGAAGTACTGCTCTTCCAGCGCTTGGGAGTCGGACATCAGCCGCACGATGCCGCGCCCCATCGCTGTGGGCGGGCGGGCAGACATGACCGCGTCCAGCTCGCCGTTCAGCAACATGTCGTTCAGGCTGCTGTTGGGCACATTGCGGTAGTCAATGCCGTCAGGCAACTTGAGTTTGACCTTTTCCTTGCGGCCCGGTTCGTTGACGCCCGCCTGAATCCACTGGATGCTGAAGAGCCTGACCCCGACATAGTCGCTGAGGTACCCGCGGCCGTAAATGCCGGCGGTCTGCGCCCACTCGGGGATGCCAATGCGCTTGCCCTGCAGGTCTTCGGGTCGCTGGATGGTTCCGCCTTCTCGCACGTAGAACATCGAGTGGCGAAAGGCGCGGGAAATAAACACCGGCAAGGCCATCACGGTTGCGTCGTCCTGCGAGCGCAGCGCAATGTATTTGCCCATCGACATTTCCGACGCGTCCCATTCGCGGTGCAGCGTGAAACGGTAAAAAATTTCTTCAATCGGCAGGTCGAGCGTGCGCAGCTGCACGCCTTCGACGCGAACCGTGCCGTCGGTCACATCACGGGTGTGGTCGTAGGCGCCGAGCGCGAGCGTCAGGGGCAGGGGATTGAGCAATTCAGTCAGCCTCGATTTTGGCGGTTTTGATGACGCGGGCCCATTTGGCGGACTCGGTCTTCACGTAGGTGCCCAGCTCTTCCGGTGTGC
>JANMBW010000082.1:0-1907 GCA_031360565.1 Polaromonas sp. | reverse complement strand
GCGCTCCATCCATGGGTACACCTGGGCAACCACACCCGCAACCACGCCATCCTCACCAACTGTACGCCTTCCGAAATGGCCAGTCAGATAGAGGTCTGCCAGGCTGCACTGCAAGACATGGTGGGCTACCGACCGATCGTCATTGCGTACCCGAATGGCAACTGTTCAGCCGCAGCTGTCAGTGCGGCCTCGGCAGCGGGTTTGCGCGTGGGGTTTACCGTCGCGCCCCACCGATGCCGACTTCCGGTGGACGCCAGCGCCCGCATGACGCTGGGACGATTTCTGTTTTTTGGTGGGCAAGATATTCGCCGCCAATGTCGGCTGTTTAGCGCCCCTTTTGTGCCCAGCTATGCCTTGAAATCTCTGCTCGCGTCGGGTTATTGACCGGGCGAAGTTGACACCCGCGTCACTGCGTCACGGGCTCTCTCGAACTTCTGTGCAAGGGAAGCAACAGTTGCGCCTTTTGCGCCACCCGAATGCAATCTTTCATATGCTGCTCACCAAAGTAGCGAATCGCCGCAAACCCCACAGCCGCCGAGACCAGCTGCCCGGCAAAGGGAATGTATTTGGTCAATCGCTTGGTGGTCATCCGCACGCCGATTTTGGTGGCCGCCTGGAGCACCATATCCCGGCTGATCAATTTGCCGATCAAGATGGAGCCCACCAGATTGATGGCTTTCTGGACCTGGTCACGTTTTTTGGGGTCCAGCTTGTCAAGCTGGGCAGGGCTTAAGCCAAATTCCTGATTGATCTCTGGAATTAGTCTGGAAAGCAGCGCGGCATCAACCGCCCAATCCAGACCAGGTACCGGCACGGCGCTGGCGGCTGCAGCAACCAGGGCGCGCTTGTTAAGCAGTTTTCGACTCCGCCGGACTGCGGCTGTCAGGGCGTCGTCGCCATCGGCCATGTGCATGGCATTGGGCATGGTGCACCTTTCGGTTGGAGGGTAAGCCCTCGTACACCGGCAGCTTAGCCCGATTGGCGCTACAGACCGCCGCGGCTACCCTATCCCCTCACGCCGTAGCGGTTTCAATTTGTTCCGACAGCTCCAGCCAACGTTCTTCCAGGGCGGCAAGATCAGCGTCAATCACCTTGAGGCGCTTGCCGGTCTTTGCCATTTCCAGCGGGTCTTTTGTGGTGCTGAGCAAGGCTTGCAGGCGGTCTTTCTCACCATGGAGCGCCTGCATGGTGCTGTCGATTTTTTCAAGTTCCTTGCGCAGCGGCTTGGCGACATCGGTTTTGCCTGATGATGCTCTTTTTGCAGAAGTTAATCCGCTTGTAGCGTCGGTACTACGGACAGTATGCGCTATAGTATCAATAGCAGTTTGGCTGCCAGGTGTGGCCGGCCCAGCTGATTTTTTGGCCTCTTCGCGCTGGCGTTTGGCGTGGTCCAGCAAGTACTTCTGGTAGTCGTCGAGGTCGCCGTCGAATGGCGCGACACCGCCCTGGGAGACCATCCAGAACTCGTCGCATACCGCCCGCAGCAGTGCGCGGTCATGGCTGACCAGCATCACCGTACCTTCAAATTCATTGAGCGCCATCGACAGCGCCTCGCGCGTGGCCAGGTCCAGGTGATTGGTTGGCTCGTCTAGCAGCAGCAGGTTGGGGCGCTGCCAGACGATCATGCACAGCACCAGCCGGGCTTTTTCGCCGCCACTCATGCTGCCTACGGCCTGCTTGACCATGTCGCCGCTGAAGTTGAAATTGCCGAGGAAGGCCCGCAAATCCTGTTCACGCGTCGGCTGGTTGCCCATTTTGCCGGCAGCGGTGACTTCTTTCACCAGTCGAATCATGTGCTCCAGCGGATTGTCTGCGGGGCGCAGCACGTCGAGTTCTTGCTGGGCGAAGTAACCAATATTCAGGCCCTTGCCCTCTGTCATGTCGCCGCTTATGGGTGCCAGGGCACG
>JANMBW010000369.1:0-3003 GCA_031360565.1 Polaromonas sp. | reverse complement strand
CACAAGAAGCTGAAGATTGACAAACTGGCTGGGAAACAGCGTCAGTTGGTTATTAGCAAATCGGGCCTTGGCTTTCACCGTGCCGGTCGTGATGTCGACTTGGTTGTCGAGCGAGGCAAACACGCCGGAGTCGAGCACCTTGGCCCGGGTCCGGTCCAGCGCGGTAGCCTTGATGACTGAACTGGAGACTTGCTGCAGTTCACTGACCCGGTCTTGGGGGACCGCAAACACCACGTCTATCGGCGTCACCTGCGTGATCAGTGCAATGCCAGTGGCGTCGCTGCTGCTGACCACATTACCGATATCCACGGTACGCAAACCCACTCGCCCACTGATGGGCGCAACCACACGCGTGTAGCCAAGGTTAAGGCGGGCCGTGCCTTCAGCCGCTTTGTCGATGACCACGGTGCCCTCCAGTTGCTTGACCAGCGCGGCCTGGCTGTCGACTTCCTGACGGGCAATAGAGTCCTGATCGAGCAAGGTTTTAAAACGCTGCAGGGTCACGCGGGCGCTGTCCAGTTGGGCTTCATCGCGCTGGCGTTGGCCTGAAGCCTGCATCAGCGCCATTTCAAACTGACGAGGGTCGATCGTGGCCAGAAGGTCCCCACGGCGCACCATCTGACCTTCCTGAAATAAAACTTTTTCCAGCACGCCCGAAACCTGCGGGCGCACTTTGACGGTGGCCTGCGGCGTGACCGTGCCCAGCGCGTCCAGAACTACGGGCACATCGGCTAGCACGGCCGTCGCCACGCCCACAGTGCTTGCTGCAGGGCCACGTCCCCCACCGGGACCACCACCGAATCCCCCCCCCAGACGAGGAGCCGTTGTGCTCGCTGGCGTGGCGCTTGGGCGGGTCAAATACCAAGCCAAGCCGCCCAGCCCCGCCAGCAACAATACGGCAACCAACGCGCCGACAACGGTAGCCCGTCGGCTGGGTGGTTTGCGTAGCAGGCTCTGGGTATGGCTGGGCTGAGCGTCAGCTTGCGGGTTCATCAAGTGTCCTTACAGTCCGGGGCGCCGCTCTGGAATTGGCCTCAAATCGGCCACGGACTGCGCACGATGCTTGTCAAGTGGGCGCCTTGCCAGTGAACGCGGAGTGGCTGGGACCCAGAGAGTCGTCTGAATCTTTACAAAATTATTATCACTACAAGCGGCATGCGGCCCGCATCCGCCTCGAAAGCGCGGCGTAAACATTTTGTAAAGTCCCGCGCCGCCGCCTTCAGCGCTAGTGTGATCACTGCAAGGGGATTTTGATGGATCGGTCAATCGCCACAGTGGCCACGCTGTTTTGCGGCGAACCTTCAATGATGCGATCAGAGTAGGTCAAATAAACCAGGGCGTTGCGATTTTTGTCGACCATGCGAACAATCCGGATTTTCTTGAACACCAGGGAAATACGCTCGCTGAAAACTTCCTCCTGCGGTGCAAGAGGCTTGACGAACGAGATTGGCCCCACCTGGTGGCAGGCAATTGACGCTTCGGCCTTGTCTTCCGCGAGTCCCATGGCGCCCTTGATTCCGCCAGTCTTGGCGCGGGACACATAACAGGTGACGCCTTTAACCTTGGGATCATCGTGCGCATCCACCACTATCTTGTGGTCGGGACCCAGCAATTTGAAAACCGTATCGACCTCTCCGATTTGCTCTGCATTCGCCCTGGAAAAAACCATCAGCAAGGCCAGCAGCGCGATTCCGGTCAGCAATGACAAGCCAAAGATTTTTTTCATGGCTTTTCCTTTATTTGTCTTTCATGCCAGCTAGCGTACATCGGCATGCGCAACCCGAAAAAAAAGCCCCCGCAGGAGCTTTAGATCAGGATCAGCGCGCGCCGCGCTGGACTGGTCCGGCGCCTGGCCCCGTACCGCGCCCGGCAATGTGTCGGAAGGTGATGCGGCCCTTGCTCAAATCGTATGGAGACAGTTCCAGCGAAACCTGGTCACCCGCCAAAATACGAATGTGATTTTTGCGCATCTTGCCCGATGTGTAGGCCACCAGTTTGTGACCGTTGTCCAGCGTGACGCGAAAACGGGAGTCCGGTAGAACCTCGTCTACCAAACCATGCATTTCAATCAGTTCTTCTTTAGCCATACCGTGATTGTCCTTGAAATTTTTCTAAAATTCTGAAAAAAGCTGACGAGGGGCCAGAATTTCACGCGCAGGATGGCACCGAGCGGTCCCGGATCCAGCCCAGTGCATGGTCAGTGGCGAATTCCAGCGCAGAAGCCGCAGTGTCGAAAAACCCGCTGAAACGCATCACTCGATGATGCGAGGCGCTGCCGCGGCCTGAACGAATGGAAACCGATGCGGCGTAGCCCGACTGCCCCTGAAATTTGGCGAGCGGAGAAACCAGATATTTGCCAACGGCAATAGGATGTGGATGCAGAGTCATAAAAAAATCTTTGCCATGAGCCACTTTGGGATCACAGCTGGAAAAGCAAAAAAGGAGAAGAGAAACTGGCTTGAAAAAAGCAAGCCAACAATTATTCGGTTTTTACCGGCAAAGTCCCGCAAGGGACCCATTGGGTTGAGCCAAGCGCAGACACGGTAGGACGTGTACGCGGGGAAGAAAAAGCGGTAATAAATAAGTTCAGCATCGAAGCGATGACAAACCCAACACCGTCAATTCAGGCTCTGAGACGCACTGCATTTGAAGATAAGCCCCAAAGCAGGGGGTCTTAATCATATAACGTCAATACGTAACCTACAGCTTATTGTAACCGTCACCGTCAACAACCGTATTTCCGCCGCATCCAAAGGCCTGCCTGGTGAGCAGGTTAAAATTTAGGGAACGGAAGCTTGGCAGAGCGGTTGAATGCAGCAGTCTTGAAAACTGCCGAGGATGCGAGTCCTCCGTGAGTTCGAATCTCACAGCTTCCGCCATTGCGCTTTGATGCATGCAATGGGACTAATTGATTGAGGCTGCTAGGCGCTACGTCTAGTTCAATGCCTTGATTGCAGCAGAAAACAATTGATTTTGGTTTCTTAAATACGCCGCGTACTCATC
>JANMBW010000368.1:0-8066 GCA_031360565.1 Polaromonas sp. | reverse complement strand
CCGCCGCCGGCTACTCGGTCATGGCGAACTGCGTCGACCTGGCACGGCTATTCCCCTGAGGCCAGACGGGTGCCGGTTCACGACGTGACCCGGCACCACGTCCCCTGACGGGCTAAGCCCGCTTCACGCCGCTCACAATAGTCTCTATTGCCTCAAGAGCGCTTTGAACAGGATCGCCGATTCAACTGGTTTTTCCAGTGTCGGCAGATGGCCACAATCGCGCAATACCTCGAACGATGCATGAGGTATCGCGTCGGCTAACTTTTGGCCGACTGCCACAGGCACCAGCGCGTCGTCTTCGCCCCACAACACCAGAGCGGGCATGGTCAAAGTGGCCAGCCGCCCGGTCACATCGTCACGCGATGCAATAGCGCGCGCCTGCGCAGCGCCCGATGCGGCGCCTACCCGTTTGGCCATCAGTTTGAACGTAGCAGCCGCGCGGGTGTGCGTCGGCTTCACCACCAAGCCGGCCAGCAGGTCAAATACCCCTTCGGGCGTGGTCTCCAAACCCCCCGCAAGGTTGGGACCACCGGGCTGAGGGCCTGCGGGGTCACATCCCATCAGCCACAACGCACTGACCCGCTCGGGTGCTGCAAGTGCCACGCGCAGCGCCAGATTGCCGCCATAGGACGTGCCGACCAGCACGAAGGTGTCGGGTGCATTGGCCAGAATGGCGGTCACACTGTCTGCCATGTCCGGTTTGGGCGACATCATCACGTGGGCTTCAATGCTATCGCCCAGCTCGGCAATCACGCCTTCGTACAACGCGCCGTCACACAGCAGCGCAGGAATAAACACCACGGGGATCGCTTTGGCGTTGGAGGAAGTCATCAAAAAGCCTTTCATTCAAACGGATGCCGGTCAAGTGCCAGACGGGGCACCGCTAGCCAAGCCTGGTGGACTTGCCTTATTCTGTCGGACGCTGGACTTTTTAAACGAAGTCCCTTTTTCAACCCCCGCCTCCTCACAGGAATTCCCATGACCTCATCCACCCGTTTTGACCTCTATTCCTACTGGCGCACGTCGGCCACCTACCGCGTTCGCGTCGCCTTCAATCTCAAAGGCATTCAGCCGCATGAGATCAATGTGAACATTGATGCGGGTGAGCAGCGGGCCGAGGCCTTTCTGAAAATTAATCCATTGGGTGGCATTCCTGCGCTGGTTGACCATCAGGCCGGTGCCGGTACACCGCCGCTGACGCAGTCGCTGGCGATACTCGAGTTTCTAGACGAGTGCTTCCCGACGCCGCCGCTGCTGCCGGCCGACCCGTATGGCCGAGCCCGGGTGCGCTCGCTGGCCTGCATGCTGGCTGCCGACACGCACCCCATGATCACGCCGCGCATCAAAAAATACCTGACTGGTCTGCCGGAAGGCCATGGCAAGTTTGACGACGCAGCCTGGCGGGCGTGGCAGACCAACTGGTTCACAACCGGCTTGCGGGCGGTCGAGCAGCGCCTGGCTAGCGAGTCTCAAACCGGCAGCTTTTGCCACGGTGACACGCCGACGATGGCTGACATTTGCCTGGCCAGCATCATCGCGGTGATGCGCGTGTTCAAGATCGAGGTCCCCGGCGTCCCCACGATTGACCGCATTGTGGCCCGCTGTGAGGCGCTCGATGCGTTTGCCAAAGCCGCGCCGAGCCGGCAGGTGGGTGCGCCCGCCGCGTGACAGGCAAAATGGGGACATGAAACCTCCCAAGCGACTGCAATCCCTGATCGAGGAAGGCCTGATCGACAGCGTGGTGCGCCAACTCATGAGTGGCAAAGAAGCCATGGTATACGTGGTGCGGGTCGGTCACGAAACGCGCTGCGCCAAGGTCTACAAGGAAGCGACCGAACGTAGTTTTCGTCAGGCGGTGGACTACACCGAGAACCGCAAGGTCAAAAACTCCCGCCAGGCGCGCGCGATGGCCAAGGGCACCAAGTTTGGCCGGGAAGCGCAAGAAGCGGCCTGGCAAAGTGCCGAAGTCGACGCGCTGTATCGGCTGGCTGGGGCCGGCGTTCGGGTACCCAAGCCCTACAACTTTTGCGATGGGGTGCTGCTGATGGAACTGGTCACTGACGCGCACGGTGACGCGGCGCCGCGCCTGAACGACGTGGTCTTCAGCCCACCCGAGGCGCGCAGGCACCATGCCACACTGCTGGTTGAAGTCATGCGCATGCTGTGCGCCGGTGTCGTGCATGGCGACCTGTCTGAGTTCAATATTTTGCTGGGTTCGGAGGACGGTGTGGACGGCCCTGTCATCATTGACCTGCCGCAGGCAGTCGACGCTGCGGGCAACAACCACGCCAAACGCATGCTGCTGCGCGATGTCAACAACCTGCGCCTGTTCTTTGGCCAGTTTGCACCCGACCTGCTGGCGTCCCGCTACGGTGAAGAAATTTGGGCGCTCTACGAAAGCGGTGTGTTGTCGCCTGACACCGCTTTGACTGGCCGTTTCACGCGCAAGACCGGCGCGGTGGATGTCGGCGGGGTACTGCGCGAGATCGACGACGCCAGAGCCGAAGAAGCGGCCCGCAGGGTGCGCATGCAGGCGACCACCTGATAGCAGCGCACTGATCGCTTTGTCCTAGCCCATGAAGGCAAGCCGCACAGGGCCTCGTCGGCGACACCGCAGCCCACGCCGCCGCGGGCATCACCTCCTCGCGCACTGGCGCCGGTGGTTTAAGCCTGGCTTGCTAGACGAAACGTTATCCGTTTCGGGTCAGCCCTTGCCTGGCGGCTGGTGCGGCAGCCGCACCGTGAAAACGGTGCCCGGATCGGGGGTCGATTCGGCATGAATGGTTCCGCCGTGCCCAAAGGTGATTTCGCGCGCGATGTACAGGCCCAGCCCGGCACTGTTGGAATAAGGTTTGTTGCTATCGTGATCCAGGGAAAGCTGCACCAGCGGATCAAAAATCGCTTGCAGTGACTCACTGGGAATCAGTGGACCGACGCTGGTCACCTTGAGGGTGATGCCCTCAGGGTCGCCCTGTACCAGCAGATGCACCGCATGTTTTTTATCGCCATACTGCGCACCGTTGTTGAGCAGGTTGGACACCACTTGCTGCATGCGGGCGCCATCAAGCTGACCCATTAAATCTCCGGATGTGCTCAGCTCAAATTGCGTAGAGGGATGGGCGGCATGGGCTTCTTCCATGGCGGCCTGGCAAACGTCCCGCATGTCGACGGTCTTGCGGCGTATGGCTACGGGGCCGCCCATTTGCCCCTTGCCATATTCCAGCAAGTCATTGACCATGGCTGCCATGAGGGCGGCGCTGGTCGACACCATGCTGCTGATCTTCAGCACGTCTTGCTGCGCCACTTCTGGCTTCTGGAGTCTTCTTGCAGACATCTTGATGGCCATCAACGGGCTTCGGAGGTCGTGACCCAGAATTGCCAAAAAGGTGTCGCGGGCCCGGTTGGACTGGTCCGAGTAGGTCACCACCGATTCGGCAAGCGCCTGATCAATGGCCTCATTGAAACGCATCATGTCGTTGGTGAAGTCATCGCCCATGGCCGTGACCTTGGGGAGCCACAAGCGCAGCACAGAGGCCCGCAAGGCGCGAAATTCTGCTGTCAGTTGCGTCAAGGTAAAACCGCTGTCGTAGCGCAGGGTGCCGTGCGATTTTGCAGCGGTACCCGACGGGTGGGCATCGACCGCTTCGCCTTTCGACTTATCGGCCTGCTGCTGGTCGGTTTGATTTTTCTCGATGTCCTGGGCCAGCTCCATCAAAATCTCATGCGCGTGATCACGCAGGGCCAGGGGTGTGACCTTGGAATTTTCCGGAAACTGGGTCCGCGCGAAGCAATCCCATTCCTTCAGGATCACTTGGATATTGCTTTGGATGAAGGATGAGAGTTTCATGGTGTGAGCAGCGACCGGCAGCGTTAACTCCGGGGAAACAGCCCAATCGTGATGGTGAACGATGGCTGCAGTTTGGTCGGTGCGATGACGCACATTGTGCTGCGCCTGCCGCAGCCCGTGAGAGAAATGGTGCCAGAGTTCGCTCTTTAGCGCCGAGCCGACACCACAATCCCGCTAACGATCAGGGCGAACGCCAGCGCATGGTAAAGATGCGGTAATTCCCCAAGAAATGTCGCCGACAGCACGGCTGCAAAAAGGGGGGTGAGATTGGCAAAAAACCCGGCTATGGTGGGACCGACCCGCTGGACGCCCACGCCCCAGAAGCGGTAAGCCAGCACGGCCGGCCCGATCGCGACAAAGGTCAGCGCGATGACCAGCGGCCAGCCCCATTTGATGTGCACATCGAGCAAGGCCCATTCGCCTGCGGCAAACAGGCCGGACCAGCCCAGCCCGAAAAAGATTTGCGCCAGCAAAAAGGCAGCCCAGTCGTGGCGGATGTTCTCAGGAACAGTGGGCCGCGACAGCAACCAGCTGTAAAACGCCCAGGCCACCGTGGCCACCAGGACATAGAGGTCACCCGGTACCAAGCGCACCTGCGCCAGCACCGCCCACTCGCCACGCGCCAGCACCACCAGCACGCCACCCACCGACAGCAGTGCGCCCGCTGCCTGGCGAGGCGTGATGCGCTGGCCAAAGCACAGGCTGCCCACCATCAGCATCCAGACTGGCATGCTTGCGGCCACCAGGGTCACATTGAGCGGCGTTGACGTCGTCAGCGCCAGATACTGGAGCGCGTTGTAGCAACCCACACCCAGCAGACCGAGCAACGCAAAATGCTTTTTAAGCCGCCACAGTTCGCTGCCTGGCGACAGTACCCGGTAGGCGAGGGGCAGCAGGATCACAAAGGCCAGCGCCCAACGCAAGAAGTTGAGCGTCATAGGCGGCACCAGGTCTGTGACCAGGCGGCCCACCACGGCATTGCCTGCCCAGAGAAGCGGCGGCACCACCAGCAAAACGGCCGTGGCCGGCGTAAGTCCTTGATACATGGCCGTCACTTTAACAAGCCGACATGCCGGACAGGATTCGATACGGTGCGTCGGTCACGCGGCAAGTCCTGCATGGCGGTCAGGGGTGATTCGTGGCACCATACGGCACCCCGAAGCTGCACCGTCAAGGCGGTGCGCATTGAAACCTGCCGATACCATGACAAGGAAAAATTTTTATGCCCTCTCAACTCTCCAAAGTCGTCAGCATCACCCAGCACGGCGGCCCTGAGGAACTCAAACTGGTGGAAGTCGCCGTGGGTGAGCCGGGGCCCGGTGAAATCCGTATTCGCCACAAGGCGGTGGGGCTGAATTTCATCGACGTCTATCAGCGCAGCGGGCTTTATCCTTTGCCGATGCCGCTGCAACTGGGCATGGAAGCCTCGGGCGTGGTCGAGGCGGTGGGCGAGGGCGTGAGCCACCTCAAGGTTGGCGACCGTGCCGCCTACGCCAGCGGGCCGTCTGGCAGCTATTGCGAACTCCGCGTGATGCCGGCCAAGTGCGTCTGCAAATTGCCGGATGCGATCAGTTTTGAAACTGGCGCGGCCATGATGCTCAAGGGCCTGACGGCGCAGTACTTGCTGCGTCGCACCCAGCCGCAGGGTGGCATCAAAGCAGGCGATTTTGTGTTGTTTCATGCGGCGGCCGGTGGGGTTGGCCTGATTGCCTGCCAGTGGGCCAAGGCCCTGGGCTTGCAATTGATCGGGACGGCTGGATCAGACGAAAAATGTGCCTTGGCCATAGCGCATGGCGCCGCGTTCACGATCAATTATGCAAAGGAAGATTTCGTTGCCCGCGTCAAGGAGATTACCGGCGGACAGGGTGTCAAAGTAGTCTACGACTCGGTCGGCAAAGATACCTTTGACCGTTCGCTCGATTGCCTGCGGCCTTTCGGATTGATGGTGAGCTTTGGCAACGCCTCGGGCCCGGTCGCCCCCATGGCACCCGGCATTTTGGGCAACAAGGGCTCGCTCTACCTGACGCGCCAGACGCTGTTTTCCCACATCACCACGCGCGAGACGACCCAGGAGATGGCCGACGAATTGTTCGAGATGGTCAGCAGCGGCAAAGTGGTGATTCGCATCGACCAGCGTTTTGCGTTGGCCGACGTGGCCGAGGCGCATCGCTCGCTGGAAGCGCGCAAAACCACCGGCTGCACCATCCTGACGCTTTAGGCAAAGCGCCATGCTTGATCGCCAGTGGCTGCAAGCGCTTCGCGCTCGCGCCCGTCAGCCGCCCTTGCGGCCACGCGTGCCACTGTGGGCGGGTGAATCGATGATCGGTTCGGTCGAGCCCGATTTTTTATATCAAATCGACTTGCAGCCAGCATCAGACGGTCACCATGAGCTATTAAAAAAGGAGCAACCCGCAGAGCTTGGCTGGCGTCTGATGGGCGACGTGACGCTGGGCCTGGGTCGCATCGCCACGGCTTTGCAGGGTGCTGGTCTGGCGGGCGCGTGGCGCAACGAACAGCTTGCCGTGACGGACCAGCTGGGCCACCACAAAGGAACGGTGGAGCGCGCCGCGGTGCGTCCATTGGGTATCAGCACCACGGCGGTTCACCTGGCGGGGCAAACGCCAGATGGACGCTTCTGGGTTCAGCAGCGTGCGTTGGACAAGGCCACTGACCCCGGCTTATGGGACACCCTGGTGGGCGGCATGGTCGCTGACCAGGACACGCTGGAGTCGGCGCTGGTGCGTGAGACCTGGGACGAAGCCGGCTTGAATCTGCACGCGCTGCAGGGTCTGCGTGCAGGCGGCGAGTTCATCACCTGCCGGCCCAGCAACGATGGCCGGGGCGCGGGTTACCTCAACGAGCGCATCGTGTGGTCGGTCTGCACGGTACCCGATGGCATGGTCCCGCAGAACCAGGATGGCGAAGTGGCGCAGTTTGGTTTGATGGACGCCTCTGAGCTGGCGGCGGCCCTGCAGCGCGAGGCGTTCACGCTCGAAGCGGCCCTGATTTATGCCGAGTTGCTGGCTCCAGCAGCGCTGGTGACGGGCTGAAAAAGGCTACGCGGGTCGCTAAGCGGGTCGGTTGCCGGCCAGGCTTTATTTGCCCCGGCGCACGCGCAGCAATTCGTCCAGCACCAGACACACCGCACCGATGGTGATGGCGCTGTCTGCAACGTTAAAAGCTGGAAAGTGCCAGCTGCCATAGTGAAAGTCGAGAAAGTCAATGACATAGCCGTGCATGGCCCGGTCCACCACATTGCCGATGGCCCCGCCCAGGATGCAGCTCAGCGCAAATGAAAACAGCGTCTGCCCCGCGTGCGACCGGAGCATCCAGATGATGAAGAGCGCTGCGGCCACCCCAATACCAGTGAAAAACCAGCGCTGCCAGCCGCCGGCCGACGCCAGAAATGAGAACGCTGCGCCGGTGTTGTGCACCCGCACGACGTTGAAAAAGCTGGTGACGTAAGTCGCGTCGCCAAGCCTGTAGTAGCCCAGAATCAAAACCTTGGTGAACTGATCGGCAATCAGCAGCAGCAGTGCCAGGCCCAGCCAGAGCAACAAAGAGCTTGCATGTCGGGTGGAGGTCTTGGCCATCAGGCGTAGGTCCTTTCTTCGCCAGCGCCATACAGGTTGCTGGTACAGCGGCCGCAGATTGTCGGGTGGGCGGGCTCCATGCCAACATCTTCGCGGTAGTGCCAGCAACGCTCGCATTTGGTATGCAAACTGGCCTGAACCAGCGTACTGGTTGTGTTATTTGCTACCAAAGTCATAGCGGATGTGATGAAGACAAACTTTAAATCCTCGCCCAGTGAACTGAGCAGCGCGTGGTCATCGTGAGTGACCTGCAATGACACTTCGGCCTGCAGCGACGAGCCAACCTTGCCGTCTGCGCGAAGGGTTTCAATGTCCTTATTGACCACGTCCCGCAATTCACGGATGCGCGTCCATTTGGCCAACAGCGCGTCGTCTTGCGGCGGGAATCTGGCGTAGGTTTCCATAAAAATGGATTCGGACTGGCCCAGGATGCTCCACGCTTCTTCTGCTGTGAAGCTCAAAAACGGCGCCATCCAGCGCAGCATGGCGTGCGTGATCTGGTGCAGGGCGGTTTGCGCGCTACGACGCGCCAGAGAGTTCGGCGCAGTGGTGTAGAGCCGGTCTTTGAGAATATCGAGGTAAAAGGAGCCGAGGTCTTCGCTGCAGTAAATCTGCAGCTTGGAGAC
>JANMBW010000264.1:0-3781 GCA_031360565.1 Polaromonas sp. | reverse complement strand
GATATCGGTAATGTGGTCAGCAGCAGCGACGCCAGTGGCATTGCGCTGATCACGCAGGTGACGCCGATAGACGTCGTGTTTGCGGTCCCGCAAGACCGGGTCAGTGAGCTGCAGCAAGTCTCCAGTTCAGTCATCAAGGCTACCGCGCTGGACCGGACCCGGGCCAAGGTGCTCGACTCCGGCGTGTTTGCCTCGCTTGACAACCAGGTCGACATCACGACCGGCACGGTGAAAGCCAAGGCCCGATTTGCTAATAACCAACTGACGCTGTTTCCCAGCCAGTTTGTCAATCTTCAGCTTCTTGTGAAAACGATGGAAAAGGCGGTTGTCGTGCCAGTCACCGCTGTACGCCTGGGAGCCAGCGGCGACTATGTCTACGTGCTCAATCCCGCTGAGCGCACCGTGTCTCTGAGGTCCGTGACGCGGGGGCAGGCAACAGTCGACAAAATTGTCATCACGGCTGGCTTGCAGGCCGGTGAGCGCGTGATTACTGAGGGGGCGGACCGGCTTAAGGATGGTTCCCGGGTGGTATTGGCAGGCGACTCGCCGCGCGCTGCTAGTCCGGATGCTGGCGGGGGTCCTGGCTCAAGGGGCAAGCGTCAACGCCCCGATGGCATGCCAGGCGCCAGCACACCGGCGTCCGCCTCGGCTGGTAGCGGCGCTGTCCCTGCATTGCCCGATACCCCTGCGCCCACCGCATCCAGTCCGAGACGCCGCCGCGCCTCCGCAGCAGAGGGCGCATGAGCCCGTCACGTCCCTTTATCCAGCGACCGGTAGCCACTTCGTTACTGATGCTTGCGATCGTGCTGGCCGGCATGATCGGGTTGAAGTTTTTGCCCTTGTCGGCCCTGCCGCAGGTCGATTACCCCACTATCCAGGTGCAGACCTTGTACCCCGGGGCCAGCCCCGACGTCATGGCCCAGACCGTGTCAGCGCCCCTGGAGCGGCAATTTGGGCAGATGGCTGGTCTGCAGCGGATGAGTTCGACCAGCGCCGCGGGCGTGTCCCTTATCACCCTGCAATTTGATCTGGGGCTTACGCTTGATGTAGCCGAGCAAGAAGTACAGGCCGCCATCAACGCTGGGGGCTCCCTGTTGCCGGCTGATCTGCCCGCCCCACCGGTGTATGCCAAAGTCAACCCGGCTGATGCACCGGTCCTCACCCTGGCCATCACCTCAGACACGCTGCCGCTCTCCGAGGTGCAGAACATTGTCAACACCCGCTTGGCTCTCAAGATCAGCCAGGTCAGCGGTGTGGGTCTGGTATCGCTCAGCGGCGGCCAGCGGCCGGCGGTACGAATTCAGGCCGATACCCGCGCACTGGCGTCTTACGGACTGGCCCTTGATTCGCTGCGCACCGCGATTGCAGCCGCTAACGCCAATGGTGCGAAGGGCAGCATTGACGGTCCCACGCGGGCCTACTCCATCAATTCGAATGGTCAGTTATTGGCCGCGTCGGACTACAAAAATTTGATCGTGGCCTACCGCAATGGTGCGGCGATTCGAGTGTCCGACGTGGCGCAGGTCGTTGACAGCGCAGAAAACATCAAGCTAGGCGCTTGGTCTGGCCTCAAACCCGCCATCATTTTGAATGTTCAGCGTCAGCCGGGCGCCAACGTGATTGCGACGGTCGATGCCATCCAGGCGCGCTTGCCAGAACTACTCGCAGGTTTGCCCGCTGCGCTCCAGGTGGACGTGCTCAGCGACCGCACCACCGGCATAAGAGCCTCGGTGCTGCATGTCGAGATTGAACTGATGCTGGCGGTCGTTCTGGTGGTGCTGGTAATTTTTGCCTTCTTGCGCAGCGTGCGCGCAACCGTGATCGCCAGCGTTGCCGTACCGATCTCATTGGTCGGCACCTGCGGAGCGATGTACCTGCTGGGCTACAGCTTGAACAACCTGAGCCTGATGGCGCTGACGATCGCCACAGGCTTCGTGGTCGATGACGCTATTGTGATGATCGAAAACATCTCACGCTATATCGAGAAAGGCGAAGCACCCATGGAGGCTGCCTTCAAGGGCGCGGCGCAAATCGGCTTCACCATTATTTCGCTGACCATTTCGTTGATTGCGGTTCTGATTCCGTTGCTGTTCATGGGCGACATCGTGGGGCGATTGTTCCGCGAGTTCGCCATCACGCTGGCCATCGCCATTTTGATTTCTGCTGTGGTGTCGTTGACCTTGGTGCCCATGATGTCGGCGCGCTGGCTTCAAATGCAGCCCGAGCGCTCAACTGACCAAGTCCCTAGCGGCACGAATCGCCTTGTCGCGGGTGTCATGGCGCGCTACGACCGATCGCTTGGTTGGGTGCTCAGGCGGCAGGGCTGGACGTTGGTCGTGGCATTCGCAACCTTGCTGCTCACCGTTGTGCTGTACCTGCTGATTCCCAAGGGACTTTTCCCCACTCAGGACACCGGTCAGCTGCAGGCACGGCTCGAGACAGCGCTGTCGGTGTCTTATGCCCGCATGGCTGAGTTGCAGCTGGCCGCGTCCAAGCTCATTTTGGAAGATCCCGATGTGGCGACGCTTGCTTCATTTGTGGGTGTCGATGCCGCCAACAACACCATGTTGCACACCGGCCGGATGTTGATCAATCTCAAGTCCGTGCGCACTGGTTCGCAGCAGCAAACCATGGACCGACTGCGGGATCGCGTCAGCAAAATCGCCGGGCTGACCTTGTATCTGCAGCCTTCGCAGGATTTGACGATTGACGCCGAGACCGGGCCAACGCAGTTTCGCCTGTCGCTGGAAGGTGCTGACAATGCCCTGGTGGTGCAGTGGGCCGACAAGCTTGCCCTGCATATGCGGGATTTGAAGAGCTTGACAAATGTGGCTTCTGATGCTGGAGCACAGGGAGCCTCGGTCTACATCACAGTAGACCGGGACACCGCCGCGAGATTGGGTATTGCCACTTCAGCAATTGACGATGCGCTGTACAGCGCATTCGGTCAGCGAATTGTGTCGACGATTTTTACCGAGACCAACCAGTACCGTGTGATTCTGGAGGCCATGCCCGACCAACTCGGCACGCCGGCATCGCTGGCTAATTTGCAGCTCAAAACCAGTACCGGTGGCACTACGCCGCTATCGAGCATCGCCACCATCACCGAGCGGCCCGCTGCGCTGCAAATCACCCATGTGGCCCAGTTTCCAGCGACGACCTTGGGTTTTGATAGCGCGCCGGGCGTGTCTCTTGGAAAGGCTGTCGATGACATTCGGCAGGCCGCCAGAGACATTGGACTACCCTCTGCGGTCAGCATGACATTCCTCGGCGCCGCCGGTGCCTTCCAGGTGTCACTGACGAACCAGCTGTGGCTGATACTTGCCGCGGTGGTCTGCGTCTACATCGTGCTGGGTGTGCTGTATGAGAGCTACATCCATCCGCTGACGATTTTGTCGACGCTGCCTTCAGCCGGCGTGGGTGCCCTGTTGGCACTGATGATCAGCGGTTCCGATCTTGGCGTGATTGGCATCATTGGCATCATCCTGCTAATTGGAATTGTCAAAAAGAACGCCATCATGATGATTGACTTTGCCATTGATGCCGAACGCTTCGAGGGTAAGTCGGCACAAGAGGCGATTCATCAGGCGGCCTTGTTGCGCTTTCGACCCATTCTGATGACCACACTGGCTGCGCTGTTTGCAGCTCTGCCACTGATGCTTGGCTGGGGCGAAGGTGCGGAGCTTCGACGACCGCTCGGCTTGGCTATTTTTGGCGGCCTGATTGTGAGTCAGGTGTTGACCTTGTTCACGACGCCGGTGATTTATCTGGCGTTTGACCG
>JANMBW010000245.1:0-1597 GCA_031360565.1 Polaromonas sp. | reverse complement strand
TCGCTTTCGCCACGATCTTTGGCGGCGTTCGCATGTTGCGCAAGGAGCTGTCTGTGCAAGAGGGGGACACGTCCCACGCCAAACCGTTCGAGGCAGCCCCACCTGCGCTGACGCTGGTACCGGCCTAGACCGGCAGATCGGCGTGCCGGCGGCGCTTACTCCGGCTTGATCTTGGCGCGGCTGACCACCAGCTTCCAGCGCGCCTGTTCAGCTTGAATAAAAGCCGCATACTGCGCCGGTGTGTCGCCTACCGGCAAAGCGGTGTCGCCGCGCAGGCGCTCTGTGGCCAGCGGGTTGCGCATGGCTTTGCCGCAGGCCTCGGCGATTTTGTCTATCGCGATTTGCGGCATGTTGGCCGGGGCATTCAGGCCGTACCACTGCGTCATTTCAAAACCTGGATAGCCGCTTTCGGCAACCGTGGGCACATCCGGCAGTTGGGCCAGACGCTCCTTTGTGCCGGTCGCGATGCAGCGCAGCTTGCCCGACTTGATGTGTGCCAGGATTGCGGGTGCTCCCACGCTGGCCGCATCCAGGCGCCCGGCCAGCAGGTCCGTCAGCTGCGGGCCGGTGCCGCGGTAGGGCACGTGCAGTACAAAAATACCGCTGACCATCTTCAGGTATTCAAACGCCAGGTGGCCGGCACTGCCATTGCCGGCTGAGCCGTAATTGAGCTGGCCCGGTTTGGATTTGGCCAGGGCGATGAATTCCTTCAGGTTGTTGGCTGGCAGATTCGCATTGATAACGTACAGGCTGGGCACCTTGGCCAGCAGCGAAATCGGCTTGAAGTCCTTGTTGGTGTCAAACGGCAGCTTGTCATACATGAAGGGGTTGACGGCAAAAGTGCCGACGTGCCCGAGTATGAGGGTGTGGCCGTCTGTCGAGCCGGCGCATTCCTGCATGGCAATGTTGCCGCCGGCACCGGGCTTGTTTTCGACAAACACCGACTGGCCCAGGCTTTTGCTCAGCTCGCTCGCCGCCGATCGGGCCACGATCTCTGAACTTCCGCCGGGCGCGAAGGGTACCAAAAGACGTATGGGTTTGGTCGGCCAGGCTGGCTGGGCAATGGTGGGCAGCAGGCTGGCGGCGGCCAGGGCGCTGCCTGTTCGCAAGCCGAATTGCATCACCTGGCGCCGTGAGGCTCGTGGGCTGGGAGGGGTCATGACGGGCTTTTCTGGTCGTTGACGACAGCTTTGCAGCAGAGCCCCCCTAATGTACGTTGCCAAGGGTCGATCAATACAGGTTGGGTCCGAAGAAGGCCAATCAGAAAATCGGTTAAAATGTACAAAATAACCCAATTTGTACAAAATGCGCACTGTCCCATTGAGTGAATTCCGAGCCAATGCGTCGGCCATGATTGATCTGGTCGAGCAAGGTGAAACCGTGCGCATACTTCGGCATGGCAAGCCGGTGGCTGAACTGGTGCCGGCCAGGCCCGACGAGCCGGCAAAAGTGCCGAGCTGGAAGCGGCCGATCACGCCCCTGAACATCGTTCGGCCCGACGGGAAAACCGGCGCGCAATTGATCATTGAAGAGCGCGAGGGCGGTTGGTGATGCGCGTCCTGTTTGACACCTCTGCGCTTTACAAGCGCTACAACGT
>JANMBW010000240.1:0-2281 GCA_031360565.1 Polaromonas sp. | reverse complement strand
CCGAAGCGCGGGGGAAACGCAGCCGAACACCCGGCCAGACCGCTAGCGCGCAATCCAGTGGATCGATCTTTGAAGTCTTGATCACAACGGGATATTTCTGTGCTTACGCCACGGGTTCTCAAGTTTTTTATCGCGCAACATGACCAGTGAACGGCAGATGCGTTTGCGCGTCTCATGCGGCAGGATCACGTCGTCGATGAAGCCACGCGCACCGGCGACAAAGGGGTTGGCAAAGCGCGCTTTGTATTCGGCCTCTCTTGCTGCCAGCTTGGCCGGGTCACCCTTGTCCTCGCGGAAGATGATCTCGACTGCCCCCTTGGCGCCCATCACGGCAATCTCGGCATTCGGCCAGGCAAAATTGACGTCGCCGCGCAAATGCTTGGAACTCATCACGTCGTAGGCGCCGCCGTAGGCCTTGCGCGTGATCACCGTGATCTTGGGCACCGTGCATTCGGCGTAGGCGTAGAGCAGTTTGGCGCCGTGTTTGATGATGCCGCCGTACTCCTGGCTGGTGCCGGGCATGAAGCCGGGCACATCGACAAAGGTGATGACGGGAATATTGAAGGCATCGCAAAAGCGCACGAAGCGCGCCGCCTTGATGCTGCTCTTGATATCCAAACAACCAGCGAGTACCAGCGGCTGGTTGGCAACGATGCCGACGGTCTGGCCTTCCATCCGGGCAAAACCAATGATGATGTTTCTCGCATACTCGGGCTGAATTTCAAAGAAGTCTCCGTCGTCAACGGTTTTGACGATGAGCTCCTTCATGTCATAGGGCTTGTTGGGGTTTTCAGGCACCAGCGTGTCCAGGCTCAGGTCCATGCGTGTGGCCGGATCGGCGCTGGGGCCAGACATTCGTACCGGGGGCTTTTCGCGGTTGTTGAGCGGCAGGTAGTTGTACAAGCGGCGCAGCATGAGCAGGGCTTCAACATCGTTGTCAAATGCCAGGTCGGCGACGCCGCTTTGGGTGGTGTGGGTGATGGCGCCGCCCAATTCTTCAGCCGTCACGCTTTCATGCGTCACGGTTTTGACCACCTCCGGACCGGTGACACACATGTAGGACGAGTCTTTGACCATGAAGATAAAGTCTGTCATGGCCGGGCTGTACACCGCGCCCCCGGCGCACGGCCCCATGATCATGCTGATCTGCGGAATCACGCCGCTCGCCATCACATTGCGCTGGAACACATCGGCATAGCCGCCCAGCGATGCCACGCCTTCCTGAATGCGGGCACCGCCCGAATCGTTCAGCCCAATCACGGGCGCACCGACCTTCATGGCCTGGTCCATCACCTTGCAGATTTTTTCGGCATGGGCTTCCGACAGCGCGCCACCGAACACGGTGAAGTCCTGGCTAAAGACAAACACCAGGCGCCCATTGATCATGCCGTAACCCGTGACCACGCCGTCGCCCGGCACACGCAGGTCCTGCATGCCAAAGTCAGTGCAGCGGTGCTCGACAAACATGTCCCACTCTTCAAACGTACCTTCGTCAAGCAGCAGCTCGAGCCGTTCGCGCGCGGTGAGTTTGCCTTTGCCGTGCTGCGCGTCTATGCGTTTCTGGCCACCGCCGAGACGCGCTGCAGCGCGCTTTTTTTCCAGCTGTTCAAGAATTGCCTGCATGGTGGATACTTTCGTTTTTTGGTCTATATGGTATTTATTTAATAGCAATATCGGCTTGTTTTGACTGGGCTGCGAGCAGATTTCGTGCCGCAGTCGAAGCCGGTAGCTTTCCACTGGCCACTTGCGAGGTCAGCATGCCCAGCATCGCACTGACGACCGGGTTCCGCCTGAAGGCAAGTTTCAGACCAGCATCGATACGCTCCCACATCCACGCCAGCGACTGTTGCTGGCGCCGCGCCGCAAGCCTACCGCTGGCACGCTGCAGCGTCTGGAATTTCATCACCGCAGTCCAGAATTCGTTCACACCCTTGTTGTGCAGGGCACTGAGCTGAATCACCTGGGGGTGCCACAGCTTGTCATAACTATCCGCCTGGCCCTCACCTTTGTGGTGACCCATGGCATTGTTGACCAACCCGAACAGCCGCATGGCTGAGGTGATCTGCGCCTCGGCCCGCCTGGCGGCATCGGCATCGATGTCGGCTTTGTTGATGACCACCAGATCAGCCAGTTCCATCACGCCTTTCTTGATCGCCTGCAGGTCGTCGCCCGCGTTGGGCAGTTGCATCAGCACAAACATGTCTGTCATGTTGGCGACTGCGGTCTCGCTCTGGCCCACGCCGACGGTCTCGACAATCACCACGTCATAGCCCGCCGCCTC
>JANMBW010000193.1:0-2004 GCA_031360565.1 Polaromonas sp. | reverse complement strand
GTGATTTACGGCGTGATCGGGCGCAACATCTCGGCTGATCGGCGTTCCTGGGCCATGGGCGTCGCGGCAGCGGCTGGCTCCTTTGGTCAGTTTTTGATGGTGCCGATCGAGGGCTATTTAATCAGCAGCCTGGGCTGGAAGGACGCACTACTGGTATTAGGCGCTGCGGTGTTGCTGATGATGCCGCTGGCGCTCGGCTTGCGCGAGCAGGGCTTTGCAGGCGGGCAAGCGCCCAAGCGCGAGCAAACCATTGCCCAGGCGCTACGTGAAGCCTACAAATACCCCAGCTTTCAGTTGCTGATGGCAGGTTATTTTGTTTGTGGCTTTCAGGTCGTTTTTATCGGTGTGCACATGCCGCGCTACCTGAAAGACAAGGGCATGTCACCGCAAGTGGCCAGTTACGCGCTGGCCTTGATCGGGCTGTTCAATGTATTTGGCACCTACGCTGCCGGAGCGCTGGGCCAGAAAATGGCGAAGAAAAATATTCTGTCGACGATTTACTTCTCCCGTGCCGTGGTCATTGCCATTTTCTTGATGGTGCCGCTTAGCCCTGCCAGCGTTTATATTTTTTCTAGCGTGATGGGGCTGCTCTGGCTGTCTACTGTGCCCGCCACCAACGCGGTGGTGGCTCAGATATTCGGTATCCAGCATTTGTCTATGCTGGGGGGATTCATATTTTTCAGCCACCAGGTCGGCTCATTCATGGGCGTCTGGCTGGGGGGTTACCTGTATGACCGCAGCGGCAGTTATGACATCGTCTGGTACATCACCATTGCCCTTGGCATTTTTGCCGGTTTGATCAATATGCCGGTCAGGGAAGCACCGATTGTGCGGTTGACCTCGCCTCAAAAGGCCGTGGGAGTTTGACGTGTCACGCCAATCCGCCTTGAAAACCGCAACCTGGGCAGGCGTGACGCTTGTCTTGATAGCCGTGTTCACCCTTTACACCCAGCCCGACTTCATGGTGACTCTGGCTAACCAGGTTTGGGCTTGTTTTTAGCCACTTGACTGCATTGCCTGACCTCCATTCACATGGCACTGAAGCCGCCTCACCCTGGGTGCAACGCTGGTCGCACCTGATCAAGCCAGAAGGCGTGGTGCTGGACGTGGCCTGCGGTCATGGCCGACACGCCCGCTGGTTTTTTGAGAGAAATCACAAGGTAGTCCTGGTAGACAGGTCACTCGATGCTATTGAATCTATAGCGATTCCGACCTCTGCATGCGAAGCTGTCGTGGCTGATATTGAGGCGGGGCCCTGGCCTTTTGCGGGACGGCAGTTTGATGCGGTGGTGGTCACCAATTACCTCTGGCGGCCGTTGATGCCAACCTTGCTCGACAGTCTGGCGCCTGAGGGTGTGCTGATTTACGAAACCTTTACCCAGGGCAACGAGACCGTTGGCAAGCCTTCACGACCCGATTTTCTGCTGCGTTCCGGCGAGCTGCTGACCGTATGCCAGCATGTGCGGGTCGTTGCCTACGAAGATGGCTACCTTCCAGCAACACCGTTGCAGCCCGAGCGCTTTGTTCAGAGAATTGTGGCCGTCCGACCGCCTGTACCTGCCAGCAACAGAGAAGCGTCGCGCTATCCGCTCACCGGGGGGCAGCAGTAGGCTCTGGGTAGAATAAGCGATGCGGCTGTGCCGGGATGTGTGTCCCGGTTTTTACAGACCCACCAGCCTCGCAGCCTCGCCACCCTTTACGCAAGACATGAACATGATCACCGGTAGCATCGTCGCCTTGGCAACGCCCATGCATGAGGATGGAAAAGTCGATTACCCGAACCTGCGAAAGCTGGTGGATTGGCACATCTCCGAGGGCACCGACTGCATTGGCGTGGTGGGCACAACGGGCGAATCACCGACTGTCAATGTTGAAGAACATTGTGAAATCATTCGGGTGTCCGTGGAACAGGCCGCCAAGCGAGTCCCTATCATGGCCGGTTGCGGTGCAAACTCGACCGCCGAGGCCATCGAATTAGCCAAATTTGCCAGACAGGTGGGCGCC
>JANMBW010000142.1:0-9323 GCA_031360565.1 Polaromonas sp. | reverse complement strand
GTTTGCCGGCAGCCTGCACAGCGGCCGCAAATTCCCGGGATTGGCGCTGGAACTCCGGACTTTCCAGCGTGCCGTAAGCGACCGTCAGGGGCGCATACAGATGCTGCAAATGGCGCTGCGGGCTAAGCGCCTGCTCCATTTCGTCAGTGAATGTCACGTAAGCGCTGCGTGCCGACAGCCGTACCGGTTTGAGGTCAAACATGCCGCTGCAGCACAGGCCGCTTTTGACGATGTCGGGTGGCAGATTCCATGTGCCGGGCCAGTCGGTGGTGAGCACCACACCGGCCAGGTGCGCGCCAGAAGAGTGACCGAAGACATGAATGCGCTCGGGGTCGCCGCCAAACTCAGCGGCATGACGATACACCCACGCCACCACTCTGCGCACTTGATCGGCCAGCGGCATCAGGCTGCCGCCGGCCTCGAGTACCGAGCTGAAGTCGGGCACGACACAATGCACACCCGCATGAACGACCAGTTCGGCAGCAAACGCGTGGTCACGCGCCCTGCCGCTGCGCCAGGCCCCACCATGAATAAACACACACACCGGTGCATCGGGTGTTGGGGTTCGGTAAATGTCCAGCGCCTCGATCGGCGCAGGGCCGTATGCCAGGCGCAGTGGCTCGCCCAGTCGGGTACGAGCCAGCTCACTGTTGCGTGCATGACGCCTGAGCACCTGGGCCATATTGGGTGCGTACTGGGACTGGTCGTAGGCCACATCGAGCGCAGCCTGATCCAGGTCCAGCCAGACGCGTGGCGTTTGCAGTTTATTGCTCCCTGGCGCCAGAAATTTTTACCGCACGCGCATTACGCAGGCTGTCGGTCGTCAAAAAGGTGCTGAAATCCTCAGGCGTGCTGGCCACCAGTTCAAAGCCCTTTGCGAGGATTTCTTTTTGCAGAAACTCGGGCTCCTTCAAAATCCGGGTCACCTCTGCATGCAGTTTTAAAACGATTTCGCGCGGTGTCGCAGACGGCACAAACAGACCAAACCAGGCATTTGCCGGTACATCCGGAAAGCCGGCCTCGGCGAAAGTTGGCACCTCGGGCAGCGAGGGCAGCCGAGTCTTGCCACCCACTGCCAGCGCTTTCAAACGCCCGGCCTTGATATGCGCCTGCGATGACGCCGCACCCGAAAAAGTCAGTTCCACCTCGCCAGACAAGACCGCCGGCAGAGCCAAAGGAATGCCTTTGTAGGGCACATGAACGATGTCGACGCCGGCCTGGTTCTTCAGGGTTTCCATCGCCAGATGGGGCTGGCTGCCGTTACCGTAGGAGGCATAGTTGAGCTTGCCCGGGTGCCCTTTGGCATAGGCCACCAGCTCTTTGACACTGGCTGCTGGCACCGCCGGATGGGCGAGCAGCAATTGGTTGAGCAGCACCAGTTGCGTGACCGGCGCGAAATCTTTGACCGGGTCATACGGCAGCTTGGCATACAGATGCGGGTTGATGGTCATCGTCGCGTCCGATGTCACCATCAGGGTGTAGCCATCCGGCGCCGCCTTGGCAACCATGTCTGCACCCAGCAGCGTGCCGGCCCCCGGCCGGTTATCGATCAGCACCGGCTGGCCGAGTCGCTGACCCAGTCGTTCACCGATCATGCGGGAAAGGCTGTCAATGCCGCCGCCTGGCGGGTAAGGCACGACGATGCGAATCGGCTTGTTCGGATACGAGCTGGACGGACTGACCGACATGCTCGAGGTTTGCGCCATCAGCTCGAAAGGCATCATTGCCAGAGCAAGCAGGCCGGTCGCCACGGCTGCGGTTAATCGGGTCATGAGCTGTGTACGCCTCCAAGGGTGAACGGAGATGATGGGTGGCCGCCAGGAAATCAGCATGGTACAGGCACGCATTCGAGCTGCGCGTGCGCCAGCGCCATGACCGCACGCGGATGCTCGCCTTTGAGCTTGTGGTCGCTCCAGACCTGACGCCAACGGCGAGCGCCGGGCAGGCCGTGCCGCAGCCCGAGCATGTGGCGGGCAATGGCGCTCCAGGGAGTGCCATGCGCCAGCGCTTCACGCGCCATGTAATCGACCATCTGCTCTTCAACCGCCTCCCGCGTGAGGGTCGAGCGCTCAGCGCCAAAAAAGGCACTGTCCCACGAGGCCAGCCACCATGGGTTGTGATAGGCCTCGCGCCCGACCATCACGCCATCGACATGCGCCAGCTGGCCGGCTACCTGCTCACCTGTGGTGATGCCGCCATTGACGGCGATTGTGAGCCCAGGAAATTCGCGTTTGAGCCGATGCACCATCTCGTGGCGCAGCGGCGGCAGCTCGCGATTTTCTTTCGGGCTCAAGCCTTTCAGCCAGGCATTGCGCGCATGGACGATGAACACGCTGCACCCCGCATCGCTGACGGTACCGATGAAGTCGCGCACAAAGTCATAACTCTCAACTTTGTCGATGCCGATACGGTGTTTGACCGTCACCGGCACGCTCACCACATCGACCATCGCCTTGACACAATCCGCCACCAAGGCGGGCTCAGCCATCAGGCAGGCACCGAACGCACCGCGCTGCACCCGTTCGCTTGGGCAGCCACAATTCAGGTTGATCTCGTCATAGCCCCACTGCTCACCCAGTCGGGCGCTGAGCGCCAGATCAGCGGGCTCGCTGCCACCCAGCTGGAGCGCTACCGGGTGCTCCTCGGCATTCAGGCGCAGGTGTCGCGCCTGGTCGCCATGCACCAGCGCACCGGTGGTGACCATCTCGGTGTAAAGCAAGGCATGGCGCGACAGCAATCGGTGAAAGTAACGACAGTGCCGGTCGGTCCAGTCCATCATGGGCGCAACCGACAGTCGCCAGGCGCTGCCCGCGGGGGGGACGCCGGCCGGGGCCAATGGAGCAGGAGAAACGGCGGGGCTCATGGCTGGATTTTCTCAGAAAGCCCAATGCTCGCTCTGACGCCCTGACTTCAGGGCATCGTCTGACAGAAAAATGAAATTGCTGCTGACGACACACGACCCTTTTCGCGTCCCAATAGAAGCTCGAAAAGCTCGCAAAAAAACCAAACTTCCTGAAGAAAGCCGCTTATGCAAAATTTTCAACTCAATTCCCACATGATGACCCTGAGCGGCGTTTTTTATCCCAAAGGTTTTGTCGTCATCATGTTTCCCAGTGCCGACGATGCCGAGCAGGTCGCCAGCGAAATCAGCCGCGACCATCCTGCAGATGGTGATGTGATGCAGCTCAGTCCAGAGACCGTGTTACGGGAAATCGGCAAGATTGAGGGCGAGTCTGACGTACAGCTGCCTTCTGTCGGAACCGAGGCCGCCACCGTTAGAAAGTACGTCGATCTGGCCCGAGCTGGCCATTGCGCATTGATGGTCAGGGTGCATTCCGACGCAGAAACCGAACGCGTGATGCAGGCTGCGCGCAAGGCCTCTTTTTCATATGCGCAGCGCTACCATTTGCTGGCCATTGAAGACCTGGAGTAGCGCTTAAGCAGCTTGGTCAAAACAGGCTGGCCTGCCCGCTGGCCAGTCCGGGTCTGAACTGGCTCAGGTCCAGCTCGACCCGTGCACGGTTAAATCCCAGACGGCGACAGGTTTTCTCAAAACGCTGGCGAATCAGGTTGGCCCACAGTCCGTCCCCTTTCATGCGCGAGGCGAAGTCGCTGTCATAGTCCTTGCCGCCACGCATCTCCTGAATGCGCGCCATGACGCGCGCCGCCCGTTGCGGAAAGTGCAGTTCAAGCCACTGGCGAAACAGCGGTGCGACTTCCCAAGGCAGGCGAACCACCGTGTAAAAAGCCGAACGCGCACCAGCGTTCCATGCGGCCTCCAGAACCTGCTCCATGTCGTCGTTCACAAACGGGATTTGCGGGGCGACGCTCACGCCCACCGGCACGCCGCGTTCGGCTAGCGTGCGGATGATGCGCAGCCTGCGCTCCGGCGAGGCCGCGCGCGGCTCCATGATGCGCGCCAGCTGTCCATCGAGGGTGGTGATGGTGATGTAGGCCGCTGCCAGTCGTGCTTCGGCCAACGGCACCAGCAGGTCCAGGTCACGCTCAATGCCGGCAGATTTGGTGATGACTGAAAACGGATGCCGCACCTGCTGCAACACCTCGATCACCTGACGCGTCAGCCGCAGTTCACGTTCAACCGGCTGGTAGCAATCGGTGGCGGAACCGATGTTGAGCAGTCGCGCCACATAGCCGGGTTTGCCTAAATCAGAACGCAAGGTTTGAGCAATATTTTGCTTGGCCATGATTTTGGTTTCAAAGTCCAGTCCGGGCGAGAGATTCAGGTAGCTGTGTGTGGGTCGGGCATAGCAGTAAATACAGCCATGCTCGCAGCCCCGGTAAGGGTTGACGCTGTAGTCAAAAAAGATGTCGGGTGAATCGTTGCGGCTGATGGCGCTGCGCGCGTCTTCGAAAAAAACCTCGGTTACCAGGCGTGGGGGGCTGTCGGCAGAGTCTTCAAGCGTGCCCCAGCCGTCGTCATAAGCCTCCCGCAGATCGCGCTCAAACCGATGCGGCAGGCGCGTGGCGGCACCGCGGCCTTTGATGAGGTGAATCGGAAGCGTGACCTCAGCCACGGGATGCGCCGGTCGATGGACTGTACATAACTACAGTATATCGAATGGGCTGCCCGCGAATTTCTAACGGGCTTGAGTCAAACCTGCAACGCCAGCATACGGGTGCAGGCTTGCTGGTATTCCCGCTTGAGCTGGGCCACAAAAGTAGCCGTGCTCTGGACTTGCGTCACCGCTCCTATGCCCTGGCCGCAGCCCCAGATATCTTTCCAGGCCTTTGACTTGGAACCCTCACCGCCCGCGAAATTCATGGTCTTGACGTCACCGTCGGGCAGATTCTCCGGGTCCATGCCCGCGGCGCGAATCGACGACGCAAGGTAGTTGCCATGCACGCCGGTAAACAGGCTGCTGTAGACAATGTCATCCGAGTTGCTGTCAACAATCGCCTGCTTGTAGGCGTCTGATGCGCGCGCTTCCTGGGTAGCGATAAATGCCGAGCCGACATACGCGAAGTCCGCGCCCATCGCCTGCGCGGCCAGCACCGCAGCGCCGGTGGCGATCGCGCCCGACAGCGCAATCGGACCGTCAAACCACTGGCGGATTTCCTGAATCAGTGCAAACGGGCTTTTGACGCCGGCATGGCCGCCCGCGCCTGCCGCCACCGCCACCAGCCCATCCGCGCCCTTTTCAATTGCCTTGTGCGCAAACCGGTTGTTGATGATGTCGTGCAGCACCACACCACCGTAGCTGTGCGCTGCGGCATTGATGTCTTCGCGCGCGCCCAGGCTGGTGATGATGATGGGCACCCGGTACTTCACGCACAGCGCCATGTCGTGCTCCAGCCGGTCATTGCTCTTGTGCACGATCTGGTTGATCGCAAATGGTGCAGCGGGCCGCGTGGGGTTGGCCCGGTTGTAAGCGGCAAGCGCCTCGGTAATTTCAATCAGCCACTGCTCCAGCTGTTCAGCCGGCCTGGCGTTGAGCGCAGGCATGGCACCGACCACGCCGGCCTTGCATTGCTCGATAACCAATTGGGGTTTGCTGATGATGAACAAAGGCGCGCCAATGATTGGCAGCGGCAACTGGTTCAAGGGAGCGGGAAGTCTGGACATGGCATTTTTCTTAGGGTGCGTCGGAAGACTGTATTTTGATCACATAAAAGTACCCTGGCCATCGTCCATTGGTCTTTTTATGCTATTTTATTTATAGCATATAAAGTCGCTTTAAAAAGCCTCTGGCGCCAGTCCCGTCACACTCGCTGCCCCGTCGACAATGCTGTCGCGCATGCCAGGCGCTTTGGTCAGCAGATGGTCGGCGTAAAAGCGGGCGGTGGTGATCTTGGCCTTCATAAATTCAACGTCGATACCTTGCGCCAGCTGCGCCTGGGCGACCAGCAGGGAACGCGCCATCTGCCAGCCGGCTACCAGATTGCCCGCCAGCATCAGGTAGGGCACGCTGCCGGCAAAGACGGCGTTCGGGCTGGCTTTGGTGTTGCCCGCCACGAAGTCCACCACGTCGACAAAGGCCTCCCGCGCTGCTTTGAGGCGCTTGGCCACAGCGATGGCATCGGCGTTGCCCAGAGCCATCAACTCGGCTTCGGTGCGCGCAACCTGACCGGCGAGCGCCCTGGCGGTCTGTCCACCATCGCGTGCGGTTTTGCGGCCTATCAGATCATTGGCCTGGATGGCGGTGGTGCCTTCGTAAATCGTCAGGATTCTGGCGTCACGGTAATACTGTGCTGCGCCAGTTTCTTCTATAAAACCCATGCCACCATGCACCTGCAAACCCAGCGACGTCACGTCTAGGCTCATTTCGGTGCTGTAGCCCTTGACCAGCGGCACCAGGAATTCGTAGAAGGCCCGGTTCTCTTTGCGCACCGCCGCATCAGGGTGATGATGGCTGGCGTCGTAGGCCGCAGCGGCGACCGCAGCCATGGCTCGACAGCCCTCGGTGTAGGCGCGCATGGTCATTAACATGCGTTTGACATCGGGATGGTGAATGATGGGCGCACTGGCGGGGATCGATCCATCTACCGGCCGGCTTTGCACCCGGTCTTTGGCAAACGCCACGGCCTTTTGATAAGCGCGCTCGGCAATCGCGATGCCCTGCACACCGACGGCGTAACGCGCTGCGTTCATCATGATGAACATGTACTCGAGCCCACGGTTTTCTTCACCGACGATGTAGCCCACTGCGCCACCCTTGTCACCATATTGCAGCACGGCAGTGGGCGAAGCCTTGATGCCCATCTTGTGCTCGATGCTGACGCAGTGCACGTCGTTGCGGGGCCCGAGCGAACCGTCCGGGTTGACCATGAATTTGGGCACCACGAAAAGGCTGATGCCCTTGACACCTTCTGGTGCACCCGTCACGCGTGCCAGCACCAGATGCACGATGTTCTCGGCCATGTCGTGCTCGCCGTAGGTGATGTAAATCTTGGTACCAAACACCTTGTAGCTGCCGTCGGGCTGCGGCTCGGCCCTGGAGCGCACCATCGACAAATCCGAACCGGCTTGAGGTTCGGTCAGGTTCATGGTGCCTGTCCATTGACCGCTGACCAGCTTGTCGAGGTAGGTGGCCTTGAGCGCATCCGATCCGGCGGTCAACAGCGCTTCAATCGCGCCATCACTGAGCATCGGGCACAAAGCGAAGCTGAGGTTGGCGGAGTTGAGCATTTCCCCGCAAGCCGCGCCTATGGTTTTGGGCAGACCCTGGCCACCGTAATCAGCCGGATGCTGCAAACCCTGCCAGCCGCCCTCAACGTATTGCCTGAAAGCCTGTTTGAAACCCGGGGTCGTGGTCACCACGCCGTCCTTGAAAGTCGATGGATGAAGATCGCCTTCCCAGTTCAGAGGTGCCAGCACGCCTTCGGTGAACTTGGCGCATTCCTCCAGCACCGCCTGCGCCGTGTCCAATCCCGCCTCTTCAAAACCGGGTATCTGTGCAACCTGATCGATATGGGCCAGATGCTGGATTCCGAACAGCATGTCCTTGACGGGGGCTTTGTAGCTCATGGGTGTCTCCAGAAATTCCAATCAGGACGCCGCACCGTGTACCGAGGCAGCGCAACCATGCCCAGCCGATGTACCGGTGGCTACAGCGCGGCCACCAGTTCGGGCACGGCCGTAAAAAGATCAGCCTCCAGACCGTAATCGGCCACGCTGAAAATCGGCGCTTCGGGGTCTTTGTTGATCGCCACGATCACCTTGCTGTCCTTCATGCCGGCCAGATGCTGAATGGCACCAGAAATACCCGCTGCAATGTAGAGTTGAGGCGCCACGATCTTGCCGGTCTGGCCGACCTGCCAGTCGTTGGGCGCGTAACCTGCATCAACAGCGGCACGCGAAGCGCCCAGCGCCGCGCCCAGCTTGTCGGCCAGCGGCGTCATGATAGTGTTGAACTGCTCGGCAGAACCCAGCGCTCGGCCGCCCGAGACAATGATCTTTGCGGCGGTCAGTTCGGGTCGGTCGCTCTTGGCGATCTCGGAGCCAACAAAGGTTGACCGAGCATTCGCTTCGACACCGGCCAGCACCTCTATGCTTGCTGACCCGCCGCTGGCCGGCGCTGCATCGAAACCGGTGGTGCGAACAGTAATCACCTTGGTGGCGTCCAGGCTCTGCACAATCGCAATCGCGTTGCCGGCGTAAATCGGCCGCTCAAAGGTATCGACTGCATCGACCTTGGTGATGTCTGAAATCTGGCCCACATCGAGCGTGGCCGCCACGCGCGGCGCGATGTTTTTACCCGACGCGGTAGCCGGAAACAGGATGTGCGAATAGCTGGCGGCGATGGCCAGCACCTGGGCTGCCATGTTTTCCGCCAGGCCGTGTTCAAAGTGTGCGCCTTCCACATGAATCACCTTGGCCACTCCGGCGATTTGCGCGGCGGCCTGGGCGGCTGCGTCTGCGCCCTTGCCCGCGACCAGCACATGCACCTCGCCGCCGCACTGCGCGGCAGCCGTGACGGTATTGAGCGTGGCGGGGCGGATACTGAGATTATCGTGTTCGGCAATGACTAATGCGGTCATGGAAGGACTCCGTTGATAAATTCTGGAATTAGATGACTTTGGCTTCGTTTTTGAGTTTGTCCACCAGCGCCGCCACGTCAGCAACCTTGATACCGGCACTGCGCTTGGGCGGCTCACTGACCTTGAGCACTTTCAGGCGCGGCTTGACGTCCACACCAAGGTCTTCCGGCTTGAAGTTGTCGAGCTGCTTTTTCTTGGCCTTCATGATGTTGGGCAGCGTGACATAGCGCGGCTCGTTCAAACGCAAATCGGTGGTGATGATGGCCGGCAAGGTGATGGACAGCGTTTCCATGCCGCCATCGACCTCGCGCATGACGACGGCCTTGCCGTCGGCCACATCCACCTTGGAGGCAAAGGTGGCTTGCGGCCAGCCCAGCAGCGCGGCCAGCATCTGGCCGGTCTGGTTGCAGTCATCGTCAATCGCCTGCTTGCCCAGAATCACCAGTTGCGGCTGTTCTTTTTCGACCAGGGCCTTGAGCAGCTTGGCCACGGCCAGCGGCTGCAGCTCGACATCGGTTTCAACGAGGATCGCGCGATCCGCACCCAGCGCCAGCGCTGTGCGCAGCGTTTCCTGGCACTGCAGCACGCCGCAGCTCACAGCAATGACTTCAGTAACTGCGCCCTTTTCTTTCAGGCGTGTCGCTTCTTCCACGGCGATCTCGTCAAACGGATTCATGCTCATTTTGACGTTGGCGATGTCAACGCCTGTGCCATCGGATTTGACGCGGACTTTGACGTTGTAGTCGACTACACGTTTGACGGGGACCAAGACCTTCATTGCACGGCTCCAGAGTTTATTGATTGACGCTTACGTAAAGGTAAGT
>JANMBW010000136.1:0-2946 GCA_031360565.1 Polaromonas sp. | reverse complement strand
AGGTCAAGTTTGCCGTCAGCGGCTGCCCGCGCAACTGCGCCGAATCCGGCATCAAGGACGTCGGCATCATCGGCGTCGATTCCGGCTGGGAGATGTATATCGCCGGCAACGGCGGCATCAAGACCGAGGTCGCGCACTATTTCACCAAGCTCAAGACAGCGGCCGAAGTGCTCGAATACACCGGCGCCTTCTGCGAGCTCTACCGCCAGGAAGGCTGGTACCTGGAGCGCACGGTGCACTATGTCAACCGCGTCGGGCTGGACTACGTGAAGAAAAAAATCCTGGACGACCACGAAGGCCGTAAGGCGCTGTGGGAACAGCTGCAGTTCGCGCTCGACGGCGAGCCCGACCCGTGGTTCGAGCTGAAGGAAGCCGCTGTCGATACCCGGCAGTTTGAAGCCATCCCAGCCTGAATTTACAAACAAATAAGGCTGTAGCCCAGGTTTTACCTTAGCAAGCAGCTATAAATTAAATAGCACTTATGACTCAGTGGAAAAAAATCTGTCTGGTATCCGAGATACCGGTTCTCGGTTCGCGGCGTGTGACCCGCTCGCGCGGCCTGGACGTGGCGATCTTCCGAAACTCTGAAGATCAAGTGTTCGCACTGCTGGACCGCTGCCCGCATAAAGGTGGGCCGCTGAGCCAGGGCATCGTGTTCGGCACCAGCGTCGCCTGCCCGCTGCACAACTGGACCATTGGCCTGGCCGACGGCTGCGCGCGGGCGCCAGACGAAGGCTGCGTACCCAAATTTGCCTGCAAGGTCGAGGCGGGCGAGGTGCACCTGGATGTGGGCGAACTGGCAACCCTGGCGCTCGACCTGCAACGCCCGCGGGCCGGGCCGGGTGCATCCACCGGCGCGGTGGGTGATCAAACGTTTGACGTGCAGGCGCCGCACACGGTGTGATGACCGTCGAAACCCGATCCACCTGCCCATATTGTGGGGTGGGCTGTGGTGTGATCATCGAGTCGAGCGGCGAGCAGATTACGGGGGTGCGGGGCGACCCGGATCACCCTGCCAACTTTGGCCGACTATGTACCAAGGGCTCCACGCTTGCATTGACAGCTTCCGCTGCCGTCACCCGGCAGACGCGCCTGCTCTACCCCATGCGACGGGAGCGGCGCGGTGATGTGCCCAAACAGGTTCCGTGGGACAGCGCACTGGACTTTGCTGCCGAAAGCTTTGCGCGGATTATTCACAACCACGGTCCCGATGCAGTCGGTTTTTATATTTCAGGCCAATTGCTGACCGAAGACTATTACGTCTTCAACAAACTCGCCAAGGGCCTGCTGGGCACGAATAACGTCGACACCAATTCACGTTTGTGCATGAGCAGCGCCGTGGCGGGCTACAAGCAGACTCTGGGTGCCGATGCACCGCCGAGTTGCTATGACGACGTCAACCACGCGGCGTGCATCTTCATTGTCGGCAGCAACACCGCCTTCGCCCACCCGATTTTGTTTCGCCGCATCGAGGACGCCAAAGCTGCCAACCCGGGTCTGAGAATTATTTTTTGCGACCCGCGCCGTACCGATACCGCCGAGATTGCAGACCTTTATCTGCCGATTCAGCCTGGCACCGATGTATCGCTTTTCAACGGCATGCTGCACATCATGCTGTGGGAAGGCTGGACCGACAACGCCTACATTGCCGCGCACACCAGCGGCTTTAATGCGCTCAAGACCACAGTGCGTGACTACACCCCCGACCTGGTGGCCGAAACCTGCGGCATCTCAAAGCAAGACCTTTTTTCTGCCGCCAAATGCTTTGCCAACGCCAGTGCCACGCTCAGCCTGTACTGTCAGGGCCTGAACCAATCGAGCAGCGGGACCGCCAAAAATGCGGCGCTGATCAACCTGCACCTGGCTACCGCACAGATCGGCAAGCCGGGTGCCGGCCCCTTCTCGCTCACGGGTCAGCCCAACGCGATGGGCGGGCGCGAGGTCGGCGGACTGGCTAATCTGATCAGCGCGCACCGCGACATGGCCAATGCCGACCACCGTGCCGAAGTCGCCGCGCTGTGGGGCGTGTCATCGGTGCCTGACAAGCCCGGGAAAACCGCCGTTGAAATGTTTCAGGCGGCGGCCGACGGCGAGATCAAGGCGCTGTGGATTGCCTGCACCAACCCAGCCCAATCCATGCCCGACCAGACCACGGTACGTCGCGCGCTGGAGCGAACCGAACTGGTCATCGTGCAGGAAGCCTTTGCCACACCGTCCAGTTGCGACTACGCCGACCTGCTGCTGCCCGCGACCACCTGGGGCGAGAAGACCGGTACCGTGACCAACAGCGAGCGGCGCATCAGCCGCGTGCGCCCTGCAGTACCCGCACCGGGCGAGGCACGCCATGACTGGGCGATCGTGGTGGCGTTTGCCCAGCGAATGGAAGCCATTTTGGCTGACCGACACGCGTTTGGCGGAGCGAGCTTGTTCCCCTACAGCCTGACCGATCCCGCAGCCGGCGTCGAGGCCATCTGGAATGAACACCGGGAGTCCACCCGGGGCCGTGACCTGGACATCACGGGCATGAGCTATGCCATGCTCGACACCGCACCCCAGCAATGGCCGCTCAAAACCGGCGAGACCGCCGGCAAGGTGCGGCTCTATGAAGACGGCGTTTTCCCGACGCCCGATGGCAAGGCGCGCTTTGCCAACACCGTCTACCAGCCTGTGGCCGAGCCGCGTGAGTCGCGCTACCCCTTTTCGCTGACCACAGGTCGCTTGCGTGACCAGTGGCATGGCATGAGCCGCACGGGCACGCTGGGCCGGCTGTTTGGCCACGTGGCCGAACCCGCCGTGCAGATGAACGCCCAGGACATGGCGCGCCGGCTGCTCAAGGAGGGCGATCTGGTCCATGTGACCTCCAAGCGTGGCTCCATCGTGGTGCCTTTGCAGGCTTCGCCAGAAATCGGCATGTGCCAGGCCTTCATCGCCATGCACTGGGGCGAG
>JANMBW010000122.1:0-12206 GCA_031360565.1 Polaromonas sp. | reverse complement strand
TCGCGCGGATAGCCGGTGGCCTGCGCTTCCTTGAGTGCAGTGGAGTTCATCACGCCCCAGCCACACAGCAGCGCGTAGTCCGGACGTGCCTGCCGCACCTGACGCCACGCGGCCTTTTGCGCGACGCCGGGTGCGGTGACGGGAATCAGCTGCAGCTCAAAGCCCCGCATGCGCGAACGCTCCTGCAGCAGTGCAATCGGTTCCTTGCCGAAGGGTGAATCGTGGTAGACCAGCGCGATCTTCTTGCCCTTGAGCTTGTCGACGCCGCCTTCCTTCTTGCCGATGTGCTGCACCAGGATGTCGGCGCCGGTCCAGTAACTGCCCATCAACGGAAAATTCCATTTGAAAGCCAAGCCGTCCTGGGCGACCGACAGGCCGTAACCCAGGGTGATGAGGGGGATTTTGTCGGTCGTGACTTTTTCAGTCAGCGCAAAGGTGATGCCGGTGGCCTGCGGGTCAAACAAGGCGACCCCGGGCCGACTTTTCAGACGCTCATAGCACTCCACGCCGCGGTCGGTGGCGTAACCGGTCTCGCATTCCTCGAAAGTGAGCTTGACGCCATTGATGCCACCGTCCCGGGCGTTGATCATCTTCAGGTAGTCCTGCTTGCCATTGGCCCACGGCACCCCGTTGGGCGCGTAAGGTCCTGTGCGGTAGGACAGCAAGGGAAAAAACTGCTCTTTAGCCTGCGCCCACACGCTGGTCGTCACAAGGGACGACGCGCCGGTGGCAACTGCTGCCACCGCCAAAATCAAATTGCGAATCTTCATACTTGTCTCCTGAAAAATTTAAAATGAAGCACCCTAAACAAACTTTTGAATAGCGAGACCTGAGTCGATCAATGAGGAAAGGGCCATAAGCGCAGTTTTTGCTTGCCAACCGCCCACAACCTGGCTAACCCATGTGGCTCCACGATCAAAAACCAGACAATAAGCCCGCCGAAAATCATCAACTCTGCGTGAGATATGCCGGCGGTCGAAATGTTCACGCCGACCCAGCCTGCCACCACCGGGAGCAACTGGCTGAGCACAATCGGCAGCACCGTGATGAAGGCGGCTCCCAGAAAGCCACCCAGGATGGACCCCAGTCCGCCAATGATCACCATGAACAGCAGGCGAAACGACTGGTCGACTGAAAACGCGGCGGGCTCCCATGCACCGAGGTAAACGAAAGCCCAGAGCCCGCCCGACAGACCGATGATGAAAGAGCTGACGGCAAAGGCACTCAACTTGGCATAAACGGGCCGGATACCAATGACTGCAGCGGCCACGTCCATGTCGCGGATGGCCATCCATTCGCGGCCAATGGCACTCCGCACCAGATTCTTGGCCAGCACCGACACCACCACCAAAATCGACAGGCAAAGCCAGTATTTGCTGTGTGCGCTTTCGATCGGCAGTCCCAACACCTGAAGGTTGGAAACCGACACTGAACCGGATGGGGAGTCATTGGTGAACCACTTGATGCGTAAAAACATCCAGTCGGAAAAAAACTGCGCGGCAAGCGTGGCCACCGCCAGATACAGGCCTTTGACACGCAGACTCGGCAGACCGAAGAAAATACCGAACACGGTGGCGCACAGTCCGCCCAGAATCAACGCCGGAATCAGCGGCATCCCCGGAATCCGCACGAAAATGTTGTAGGCCCCGTATGCACCTACTGCCATGAAGGCACCCGAGCCGAGAGAAATCTGCCCGCAGTAACCGACCAGAATATTTACCCCCAGCGCCGCCAGCGAAATGATCAGGAAGGGGATAAGAATGGCGCGAAAGAGGTAATCGCTGGCCAGCAGGGGAACTGCTGCATAGGCCAACACCAAAAAAAGACCGATCACCACACGGTCCTGCAGAATGGGAAAAATCTGCTGGTCCGCCCGGTAGCTGGTTTTGAATTGGCCGTTTTCTCTGTAAAGCATTTTTTTGTCTCAAACCCGGTCGATGATCTTCTCGCCGAACAGGCCTTGCGGTCTGAAGAGAAGAAATCCAAGCGCCAGGACATATGCAAACCAGATCTCGATGCCACCGCCCACATAGGGGCCCAGGTAGACCTCTGACAGTTTTTCCCCAACGCCGATGATCAGGCCGCCGATGATGGCGCCCGGCACCGAAGTCAGACCGCCCAGAATCACGACAGGTAATGCCCGTAAGGCGACCGTCGTCAGTGAAAACTGTACGCCCAGCTTGCTGCCCCAGATCATCCCGGCCACCAGTGCGACCACACCGGCCACGCACCACACCACTACCCAGATGCGGTTGAGCGGAATACCAATCGATTGGGCCGCCTGATGGTCGTCGGCCACGGCGCGAAGGGCGCGGCCAGTCGACGTTTTCTGGAAAAACACACTGAGCAAGGCCACCAGCGAGGCGGCTATCGCTGCGGCAATCAAGTCCTCCTTGTTAAGCAGAATACCTCCGGGAAAAACCGAGCCCAGGACAAAAATCGGCTCCTTTGGCATACCGATGTCGATCTTGTAAATGCTGCTGCCGAACAGTGTCTGGCCCAAACCTTCCATGAAGTAGGTGATGCCCAGCGTGGCCATCAGCAGCGTGGCACCTTCCTGATTGACCAGATGGCGCAGCACCAGACGCTCGACCAGCCAGGCTACCGCGAACATGATCACCGCAGCAATGGTGAAGGCCAAGAGGTTGGCCAGTACCAGGCTCTTCATGCCAGTCCACTGCGGAATCCATTCGGAAAAACGCGCCATCGCCAGGGCTGCAAACAGTACCATTGCGCCCTGGGCAAAGTTGAAGACACCCGAAGCTTTGAAGATCAACACAAAGCCCAGGGCGACCAGCGAATACAGCATGCCAGCCATCAAGCCACCGAGGAGGGTTTCTAGAAAGAAGGCCATGCTTAGTGTTCAACGCCGAGATAAGCCCGAATCACATCGGGGTTGTTGCGCACCTCATCAGGCAAGCCATCGCCAATCTTCTTGCCATAGTCCAAAACCACCACGCGGTCGGAGATATCCATGACGACGCCCATGTCGTGCTCAATCAAGACAACCGTGGTGCCAAATTCATCGTTGACGTCCAGAACGAATCGGCACATGTCCTGCTTTTCTTCGACGTTCATGCCTGCCATCGGCTCATCGAGCAGCAGCACTTGAGGCTCCATTGCCAAGGCGCGGCCGAGGTCCACGCGTTTTTGAAGGCCATAGGGAAGTTGTCCGACCGGCGTTTTACGGTAAGCCTGAATTTCGAGAAAGTCGATGATTTTTTCAACCGCCTCGCGGTGCAGGATTTCTTCTTTTTCAGCCGGTCCAATACCGAACGGATTTCGAAAAGCCTGCCACAAGAGGTTGCTTTTAATTTTGAGATTGCGTCCCGACATGATGTTGTCGAGCACGCTCATGCCTTTGAACAGGGCCAGGTTCTGGAAGGTGCGGGCAACCCCCATGACGGCCACCTGATGGCTGTTCATATGCTTGAAGGTTTGTCCCCGGAAGGTGATCGAGCCTTGCTGTGGCGTATAGATGCCGTTGATGCAATTGAGCATCGAACTTTTGCCAGCGCCGTTGGGGCCGATGATGGCGCGTATCTCGTGCTCCTTGACGTCAAACGAGATACTTTGCAAAGCCTTGACTCCCCCAAAGCTCAAAGAGATGTTCTGTACGTCCAGAACGGTGTCGCCGATTTTTTTGATGGCCATGGTGTGCAAGCGGTTCAGGCTGCTGCCTTGACGGGCGCAAAAATCCGGCTGTCGGATATTTTCAGCGTCGCGCTGATGTGTCCGGTCCGGCCATCCTCAAATTTGACGACGGTGTCAATGTACTGCTCTGTTTTGCCGCTATACAGCGCCTCCACCAAAGGCTGGTATTTGTCGGCGATAAAGCCGCGACGGACCTTGTTGGTCCGCGTCAACTCGCCGTCATCGGCATCCAGCTCCTTGTGGAGAACCAAAAACCGGCTGATTTGTGAGCCCGCCAGCAGGGCATCAGTACTCAAGTCCGCATTGACCTTTTCCACGCATTCCAGGATGAGTTGATAGACCTCAGGTTTTTGCGCCAAGTCGGTGTAGCCCGCATACGGCAGGTTGCGCCGTTCGGCCCAGTTGCCGACTGCGTCGAAGTCGATGTTGATCAACACGCTGACTTTTTCGCGCCCGTCACCGTACGCCACCACTTCCTTGATAAAGGGAAAGAACTTCAACTTGTTTTCGACGTACTTGGGTGCAAACATCGCACCGTCGTTTGCACCCCCCTTGATTCGTCCCACGTCCTTCACCCTATCAATGATCTTGAGGTGGCCGGTAGCGTCAATGAAACCCGCGTCGCTGGTGTGGTACCAGCCGTCGGCCGTCAGGACTTCGGCCGTGGCAGCCGGATTTTTGTAATATTCCTTGAGCAAGCCGGGCGACTTGACCATGATTTCACCGTTTGCGGCGACCTTGATCTGCACGCCGTCTATCGGCACGCCCACCGTGTCGGCGCGCGCTTGGTTATCGGGCTGCAGGCAGACAAACACCGCTGTTTCTGTTGAGCCGTACAGCTGCTTCATGTTGATGCCGATGGAGCGGTAGAACGTGAACAGGTCCGGACCAATCGCCTCGCCCGCCGTGTAGGCCACGCGCACTCTTGAAAAGCCCAACGTATTGCGCAACGGGCCGTAGACCAGCAGCTGGCCCAGGCCGTAGAGCAGGCGATCCAGCACAACTACCGGCTGGCCATTCATCAAATCCGGGCCGACTCGTTTGGCCACATCCATGAAAAATTTGAACATGGCGCGCTTGATATGCCCCGCATCTTCCATCCGAATCATGACTGTCGTGAGCAGTCCCTCAAACACCCGCGGGGGCGCAAAATAATAGGTCGGGCCGATTTCCTTCAGGTCAATCGTGATGGTGCTGGCACTTTCAGGGCAGTTGACCACGTAGCCGCAAGCCAGCCACTGCGCGTAACTGAAAATATTCTGTCCAATCCATGCCATCGGCATGTATGCCAATACCTCTTCGCTGGAGGTGAGTTTGTCAAAGTCGGCACCGGCCCGCGCCCGATCAAGCAGAGTGCTGTGGGTGTGCACCACGCCCTTGGGATTGCCGGTAGTGCCCGACGTAAAAAACATCGCGGCCACATCGCCCGGCTGGACTTTATCGACTTCGTTTCGGAACCAGGTGGGTTGACTCACCGCAAACGCAGAGCCCCCGGTGATGAGCTGGTCTAAAGAAACCAGTCCAGGCTCGGCGTAGTTACGCAGGCCACGTGGATCATCAAAAACGATGTGTGCAAGCAGCGGGCACGAGCCTCGTATGTCGAGCAGCTTGTCGACCTGTTCCTGGTCTTCCACCAAAGCAAAGCGCACATCAGCGTTGGTGATGGGAAAGACGCATTCAGCGCCGACGGCATCCTGGTACAGGGGAATCGGCACGGCACCCAGTGACTGTACCGCCAGCATGGTCGCGTACAGGCGTGGCCGGTTCGCGCCGATCACCACCATATGCTCCCCGCGCCGCAGACCCGCCTGGTGCAAGCCACAGGCGATGCGCTCGACCAGCGCCGCCATATCGGACCAGCTACGGGCCTGCCAGATGCCGTATTCCTTTTCGCGCATGGCGGGCTCGCCAGGCCGTTCGGCGGCATGCTGGAGCAAGAGATGGGGAAAGGTGATTTGCATTGGTCAGGGTGTTGAAATCGTCCACGCCTTTAACCACCATAACCACCATAAATTTGGTGGCTGGTGTCAATCGCATGCTATGCCGGCATTTGACGCCGAGTTGTCGTTTCGGCGACAATTCAAGGGTGATTACTCCCCCGGACTTTCCCTTAAGAGGCGGTTGAAAAACAGTGCTGATTGAAAGACCCTCGCGCTTGCGCAGCCGCACCGCATCGGCAGACGAATTGGCGACCATTCCGTGGCTCACGCTATTGACTCCGTACGAACGCGCCCGGGCCGAAGCCGAGTTGCAGGTCGGTGACGCCCAACCCGGCGAATTTGTCTGCCGGGTCGGCAAGCCGGCGACTTTCTGGTTTGGTGTGGTGCAGGGGCTGCTGAAAATGAGCAGCGATAACGCGCAGGGGCTGACCATGACCTTCACGGGTGTCCCCCCCGGCGGCTGGTTTGGCGAGGGCACAGCGTTGAAACGCGAGCCCTATCGCTACAACATTCAGGCGCTTCGTAAAAGTGTGGTGGCGGGATTGCCAGTCGATACCTTTGAATGGCTGCTGGATCACTCCATCACCTTCAACCGGTTTGTCATGAACCAGCTCAATGAACGTTTGGGGCAGTTCATTGCCGCACGTGAAATTGACCGCATGAACAACCCCGATGTGCGCGTGGCCCGCAGCCTGGCGGCGCTGTTCAACCCGCTGCTCTACCCGGGTGTGGGTGAGGTGCTGCGTATCACCCAGCAGGAACTGGCCTATCTTGTCGGCCTGTCCCGACAGCGCGTCAACGAGTCGCTGGCCAGCCTGCAGGCGCAGGGCGCGATCCGCGTGGAGTATGGTGGCCTGCGCGTGCTGGACTTGCAGGCCTTGCGTTCGAGTAGGGTGGCGGGTGACAAGGCCAGATGAAGTCGAGGGGTGATCTCATGGCTCAATTTATTGTTAAAAAGTGCTGTAGCCCAGGTAAAATAAGCACACATTGCTATAAAATAAAGAGCATTTGATGGATTCTAACTTTCCCAAAGCCCGACGTATACCGGCATCCCCGGCTGTCACGCCATCTGGGGAACCGGTCACGGTTCGCTTGAACAAACGCATGGCGGAACTGGGTCTGTGCTCCCGCCGTGAGGCCGACGACTGGATTGCCCGCGGCTGGGTTCGTGTGAACGGGGCGCCCGCAGTGATGGGCCAGCCGGTGGCTGTCGATGCCCGTATTGAGATTGACCGCCAGGCAGAGCAACAGCAGCGCCAGCTGGTGACGGTGTTGATTAACAAACCGGTCGGCTATGTCAGTGGCCAGGCGGAAGATGGCCATGAGCCTGCGGTGGTGCTGGTTCAGCCGCAGAACCGCTGGCGGGAGTGCAACAGCCGAATGCGCTGGGGCCATGAGCAGTTACGCGGCCTGGCCCCAGCCGGCCGGCTGGATATTGACTCGATCGGATTGTTGGTCCTCACGCAGGATGGCCGTGTGGCGCGTCAGCTGATCGGTGAAGACTCCGAAATCGAAAAGGAATACCTGGTGCGGGTCAGTTTGGGCCTGGGCGGGGAAAGCAGCAATGTGCAAGCCGTCTTTCCGGTCGAGAAGCTCAGGCTGCTCAACCATGGCCTGAGTCTTGACGGCCAAGCGCTGCGCCAAGCCCAGGTCAGCTGGCAAAACCCGGAGCAACTTCGGTTCGTCTTGAAAGAAGGTAAAAAGCGCCAGATTCGCCGGATGTGCGAGCAGGTCGGTTTGTATGTCACGGGGCTCAAGCGGGTCAGGATTGGTCGAGTCAATCTTGGCCACCTGCCGGTCGGTCAGTGGCGTTATCTGGCGCCGCATGAGGGGTTTTAGGCGCCGCCCTGCTGCCTGAGGGTCTTCTGAGGACGCCTTCAGATCATTAATCGGGCCCACACACTTGAAAATATCCGATTAAGACCAAATTCTGACCCACGAATCAGGTGGCGTTTTTCCCCCGGCTATCCCCTTAGCAGCGCCACTGGGTTTCGCCTCCAGTTTTTTAGTATTCAAAACATTTAGATCACCATGAACAAACAAACCCTGTCTTTTCAGGCTGAAGTGGCCCAGCTTCTCAAGCTCGTCACCCATTCGCTGTATTCCAACCCTGAAATTTTCCTGCGCGAGTTGGTCTCTAACGCGTCCGACGCATGTGACAAGCTGCGCTTTGAGGCGCTGAACGACGCGGCACTGTACGAGTCGGACTCGGAGCTCAAAGTGAAGGTCAGTTTTGACAAAACCGCTAAAACGCTCACCATCACCGACAACGGGATTGGTATGTCGCAGCAGGAAGCCATCGATAACCTGGGCACCATCGCCAAGAGTGGCACGCGTGATTTCATGGCCAAGCTTTCGGGCGACCAGAAAAACGATGCGCAACTGATCGGACAATTTGGTGTGGGTTTTTATTCGGGCTACATCGTGGCCGACCGCATTACCGTCGAAAGCCGCCGCGCGGGTCTGCCGCTGGAGCAAGGCGTGCGCTGGTCGAGCGATGGCACCGGCGAATTCGAAGTGGCTGACATTGAACGGGCCGAGCGCGGCACCAGCATCACGCTGCACCTGAAAGACGAATGCGTCGAGTACCTCAACGCGTACAAGCTTAAAAGCATCATCAACAAATATTCCGACCATATCTCGCTGCCCATCTTGATGGCCAAGGAAGAGTGGAAAGACGGCGAAAACGATCAGCCCGGTGCGATGGTGACGACTGGCGAGTGGGAAACCGTGAACCAGGCTGCGGCGCTCTGGACACGCGCTAAAAAAGACATTACCCAGGACCAGTACGACGAGTTTTACAAGCAACTCAGTTACGACAGCCAGGCGCCACTGGCCAGTACCCACAACCGGGTAGAGGGATCGACTGAGTACACGCAGTTGCTTTTTATCCCTGCCAAAGCACCGATGGACCTGTTCAATCGGGACAAGGCCGCAGGCGTCAAACTCTATGTGAAGCGCGTTTTCATCATGGACGATGCGCAGGCACTGATGCCGACTTATCTGCGCTTTGTCCGGGGCGTGGTCGACTCAGCTGATCTGCCGCTCAATGTGTCGCGCGAGCTTTTGCAGGAGAGCCGCGCGGTCAAGGCCATCCGTGAGGGCTGTACCAAACGGGTGCTGTCCATGATCGAAGACCTCGCTACCCATGACGCAGAGAAATTTGCGACCTTCTATACAGAATTTGGTGCCGTCCTCAAGGAGGGTTTGGGTGAAGATTTTGCCAACCGTGACAGGCTTGCCAAGCTGCTGCGTTTTGCATCATCGACTACTGACACCGCCACCGTCAGTTTCGCGGACTACAAAGCTCGTATGAAGGAAGGTCAGGACTCGATTTTCTACATCACGGCAGAGACCCTGGCCGCCGCCAAGAACAGCCCTCAGCTGGAGATCTTCCGTAAAAAGGGCATAGAAGTGCTGCTCATGGCGGACCGGGTCGACGAGTGGGCTTTGAATTATCTTCATGAATTTGACGGCACGCCACTGCAGTCGGTCGCGAAGGGCGCAGTAGATCTTGGCAAGCTGCAGGACGAGGACGAGAAAAAAGCAGCCGAAGAGGCCCAGACCCAGTTCAAGCCTGTGCTCGACCGGCTCAAGGAGGCGCTAAAAGACAAGGCTACTGATGTTCGCGCCACCGCGCGTCTGGTGGACTCGCCTGCCTGTCTGGTGGTGCAGGACGGCGACATGTCGACGCAACTGGCCCGCATGCTAAAGCAGGCCGGTCAGGCCGTTCCGGAGCTAAAACCTATCCTTGAAGTCAATGCACAACATCCGCTTGTTAAAAGGCTAGAGGGCGGTGCCAACTTCGATGACCTGGCGCATATTCTGTTTGATCAGGCCTTGCTGGCGGAAGGTGGCCTGCCGGAGGACCCTGCAGCCTATGTGCAGCGGGTCAATCGTTTGCTGGAAAAGGTCTGAGGTCAGCCTGAGCAGCGCAATGCTGCCTCAGGCTTCAAAGCCGCAGCGACGCCGCATCGCGGCAGCGTTTGGACTGACGAGCATGGCAATCAGGTCCTGCGCAGCTTGAGCCTGGGCTGCTCCGGCGCTTGCAGCGGCGACGTAGACCGTTGCCAGCTCAAATTCTCTGGGCAGGGGTGCGACCAGATCGATGCCGGGGGTGTTCAAAATCTCTGTGACTTGGGTTGCTCCGATCAGCCCGGCCTCATCGCTTTCCGACATCGCCTTCATCGCCATGGCGCCATTCGGAAAGGTACGAAGGCGGTCTGCAAGCGCCCCATCCAGGCCCAGTTGCTTGAGGACATTGAGCACGTGAATGCCGGCAGTGGCTTTGACCGGATCAGGAAAGTAAATGCCGCGCGCGGCTTGCAAGGCTGCCTTCAAGGCGGCTGGATGGCTCACATCCGGTGAAGGGTGACCCTGCTTGACGGCTACCCCGGTTTTCACCACCCCCACGACCTGCGCGCTTCCGGCGACCAGGTGACCGCTGGTCATCAGCTGGTCTATCAAGGCCTGGGTCAAAATGATCACGTCGCAGTCGGTGCCGGCCAGCAAGCTGTCTTTCATGGCACCCACGGCGCTGAAGGTGCCGATGATGCGATGGCCGCGCTCCGACTCGAACTGGCTTTGCAGCTGGGTCACCAGTCCCTGGGCTGCGCCGCCACTGAGCAAATGAACTGAATTCATAAACGTTCCGAAATGGCTTGGACCACAAAAGGGCCTTGGCCCGCGCCTCAATCGGCTTTGATGTTGGCAGTCTTGATCACGCGTGCCCACTTGGCAATGTCGTCGCGCATGTATTTGTCAAACACTTCAGGCGTCATCACCATGGGCGCGGCACCCTGCTTGTTCCAGAGCTGTTTGACATCTGGCTGGCTGGCAATTTTTGACACGGCTGCATTAAGTTTGTCAACGATCTCTTTGGGTGTTCCCTTAGGCGCCATCAGGCCTAGCCAAATGGTGGCCTCGTAGCCTGGCAGACCGGCTTCGCTAACCGTCGGCACGTCGGGCAAGACGTCCGAGCGAGTCTTCCCGGTGGTCGCAATGGCTTTGACCTTGCCGGCCTTGATCTGCTCTGCCATGGTGGTGACGGCATCAAACATGACCTCGACCTGACCGCCAATAACATCGGTGCGCGCACCGGAGCTGCCCCGGTAGGGGATATGCACGAGGTATACGCCCGCCATGCTTTTGAACAATTCACCCGCCATGTGATAGGGCGTTCCTGTTCCGGAAGAAGCGTAGTTGATCTTGCCGGGTCTGGCCTTGGCTTGAGCCATCAGCTCTTTAAGACTCGACGCCGGCAGGGCCGGGTTGGCCACCAGAACCAGGTCCGAATAGTTGACGGGCGCAACAGGCACGAAGTCGCGCATCAATTGAAAAGGCTTGCCCGCCACCAGCGTTTCGTTGACGGTGTGGGTGTTGGACATCATCAACAGCGTGTAGCCGTCTGGAGCAGCCTTGGCTACCGCATCGGTACCGATCACCGAGCCGGCACCTGGCCGGTTTTCCACCACAAAAGACTGGCCCAGCGCATCTTGCAATCCCTTGGCTACAAAGCGGGCGTAATTGTCAGCAGGGCCACCTGCGGCGAAAGGGACGATGATTTTGACTGGCTTGGAGGGATAAGTTTGTGCTTGCGCCGGGGTGAGCCATGCCGATGCGGCTATGGCCATTAGCCCGATCACAAGACCCGCGATTGATTTTTTAAACGTCATCGCTTACTCCACTTTCCCAATACGTTTGACCACAGCGGCCATGCGCGTGGCGTCGAGCTGCACATACTTTTCAAAATCCGGAGAATCCTGGTAAAGCACCGGGCTGCCAGCGTTGAAAATCACCTCTTTGACTTTAGCATCCTGGGCAGCGGATTTGGCTGCGGCGCGCAGGCGCTGGGCGACGGGTTCAGGCGTATCTTTGGGAATAAAGAGCCCAGACCACTGCGCGTATTCAGCGTTGTACCCTGCCTCTTTCAGGCTGGGTACGTCTGGAAGCGCTGCCAAAGGCCCAGTACCCCAGTGGGCCAGAATCCGCAGTTTGCCCGCCTTGACCTGCTGCAAGACCGTCGCCGGTCCCGACGAGACCGCATCGATCTGACCGCCCAACAGGGCCACCACGGCAGGGCCGGCACCCGTGAACGGGATGTGGGTCAGTTTCACACCGGCATTTTGAGCCAGGATCTCCATCGGCACATGCATGGTGCCGTAGTTGCCCGATGAGCCGTAATTGATGGCGGCTGGACGTTTCTTGGCGTCATCAACAAACTGCTGGACGGTTTTCCACGGTGAATCGGCGCGTACGGCCAATACTGTTGGATCGGCCGTGAAGCGGGCTATCGGGCGCAGCTCAGACAACGCAAACATGGCGGGGCGGGACAGTATCACGTCCGCTTCCGGTATCACTGTCAGCGACGACAAGGCCAACAGGACGGTGTAGCCATCGGGCTTGGATTTGGCGGCTACACCCATGCCGATTCCGCCGCCCGCGCCGGCGCGGTTTTCAATCACCACCGGTTGCCCGAGATCGCGCGACATGGCTTCTGCCACGGGCCGCGCCACCAGGTCGGCCAGACCGCCGGGTGGAAAAGGCACGATCATCGTGATGGCGCGCGCAGGCCAGGTGCTTTGGGCCAGGACACTGCCCAGGTTGCAAGTC
>JANMBW010000110.1:0-7228 GCA_031360565.1 Polaromonas sp. | reverse complement strand
GCCGTGGCCAGCATCCGGCATTGTTCACTGTGCAACACTTTGACCGAGCAGGAGCTGTGCGCCACCTGTGCCAGCCCGCAGCGCGACCGCAGCAAGCTCTGTGTGGTTGAGACGCCGGCTGATCAGGCCGCGCTGGAGCGTACGCTGGCGTACAAGGGCCTTTACTTCGTCTTGATGGGCAAGCTCAGTCCGCTCGATGGCATCGGTCCGCACGACATCGGCCTGCAAAAGCTGTTTGACCGGGTGGTGCCTAAAGATGCTGCAGGTCAGGCCTTGCCGCCTCAAGAGCGCGAGGTGCAGGAGGTGATTCTGGCGACCAATTTCACCGCTGAAGGCGAAGCGACCGCACATGTGATTGGCCAGGCGCTGAAAAGTCGGGGTGCCCAGGTGACCCGGTTGGCACACGGCGTGCCGGTAGGCAGCGAGCTGGAATACGTTGATCTGGGAACGATCGCCCATGCGCTGGTGGACCGGCGCTGACGGTGCCATGGGCCGGTCTTGTATCCTTGGGCAGGGTTAACTGACCTGCTATTTATGTGATAGCATCCGAGCCATTTAATACCTGGGCTCACGGCCTAATAGGCATATAAACATGACCTTTCCACTCCCTTTTACGATTGCCTATTGGTGCGTTCTGGTGGCTGCTGTGCTGCCGATTGTGTGCGCGGGGATCGCCAAGTACGGCATGTTCGGCAAGACACCCCGGGAGGGAGGCTTTGACAACCACCAGCCCAGAGCCTGGCTGGCGCGTCAAACGGACTGGCGCGCGCGGGCCAATGCTGCCCAGGCCAATACCTTTGAGGCGCTGCCTTTCTTTTTTGCCGCTGTCATCATTGCGCACCAACTGCAAGCCCGGCAGGCAGCACTGGATATTCTGGCCTTCATGTTCGTGGTGCTGCGCATCGCCTACGTCGTGATGTATGTTGCGGACATGGCAAAAACCAGATCAGCCGTCTGGGCACTGGCTTTGCTGATCAACATCATGATTCTTTTTTCGGGCTACCGCTGAGCTTTTGGCGGGCGACCGAGATGGTTCGGTGAAAACCCGCAGGGGATGACCCCGATGCGGGTTTTTTTCTGGCTTGCTAAGCTCGTTGGGATAAAAGCAAGGAGCTTACGGCATGACGTCTCCACCCCCTCTTTCCCGACGAACTTTTGCAAGCGGCATTGGCCTGAGCGCAGTGACGTTGGCGGTTCCGGCCTTGCGTGCCCAGAGCAAGCTCGAGAAAAGCAAAATTGCCATGTCAGTCGGCGGAAAAGCCTCTTTTTATTATTTGCCGCTGACGATTTCTGAACAGCTGGGTTATTTCAAATCAGAAGGTCTGGATGTCGAGATCAGCGACTTTGCCGGAGGCGCACGGGCACTGCAGGCGGTGGTCGGCGGTTCAGCCGATGTCTGCTCAGGCGCGTTTGAGCACACCATCAATCTGCAATCGAAAAACCAGATATTTCAGGCCTTTGTGCTGCAGGGTAGAGCGCCGCAAATCGCATTTGGCGTATCGACCAAAACCCTGCCCAACTACCGGTCCATTTCGGATTTAAAGGGTAAAAAGATTGGCGTGTCGGCTCCCGGCTCATCGACCAATATGGTGGCCAATCTGGTGTTATCCAAGGGCGGCCTGCACAGCAGCGATGTCAGTTTTATTGGCGTCGGAACCTCGGCTGGGGCGCTGGCGGCGTTGCGCTCTGGCCAGATTGACGCGATGAGCAACATCGACCCGGTGATGACCATGCTCGAACAAAAGGGTGAGGTCAGAATCATCAGCGATTCGCGAACGATCAAGGGCACGATGGACGTTTTTGGCGGCATGATGCCCGCTGCCTGCCTGTATGCGCCGCTTGAGTTCATCCAGAAACATCCCAATACCTGTCAAGCGTTGGCCAATGCCATTGTTCATGGCCTGAAGTGGCTGCAGACCGCTGGCCCCAGTGACATCATCAAAACAGTGCCAGAAACCTACCTTCTGGGTGACCGCGCGCTCTACCTCGCATCGTTCGGCAAGGTGCGCGAGTCGATCGCCATCGACGGCTTGATTCCGGAAGACGGGCCCCGCACCGCGCTGCGGGCATTGAGCAGTTTTGATTCCTCGATCAAGTCCGAGAAGATTGACCTGGCCAAAACCTATACCAATGAGTTTGCGCGCCGAGCCAAAGAGCGCTTCAATGCATAAGCCTTGCTAGATCTTCGAGCCTTAGTTGATGCATGACTGAATTTGCACTGGAGTTGCAGGACATCACCTGCACTTTCCGATCCCGCGAGGCTGGCAGTCAGCCCTACACCGCAGTCGCCAACACCTCGCTGCGCATTGCCTCGGGTGAGTTTGTTTCGGTAGTAGGCCCAACAGGTTGTGGCAAATCGACCTTGCTGAACGTGGCAGCCGGACTGCTTGCGCCCTCGCTCGGCGGCGTTAAAGTGTTTGGGCAGTTGCTGCAGGGTATCAACCGCAGGGCTGGCTACATGTTTCAGTCCGATGCCTTGATGCCCTGGCGTAGCGCTCTGGACAACGTCATGGTGGGTTTGCAGTACCGCCATGTTCCTGATGCCGAGGCGCGTCTGCAGGCCCAGTCGTGGCTGGAACGCGTGGGCCTTGCCAATTTTGGAGATCGCTACCCACATGAGTTGTCTGGTGGCATGCGTAAACGCGCGGCATTGGCCCAGGTTCTGGCGCTTGATCCGGACATCATTTTGATGGACGAGCCTTTCAGCGCGCTGGACATTCAAACCCGCCAGCTGATGGAAAACGAAGTGCTCGATCTGTGGACCGCCAAAAAGAAAGCCGTGCTGTTCATCACCCATGATCTTGACGAGGCCATCGCCATGAGCGACCGCGTGGTGGTCCTTTCGGCCGGCCCCGCGACGTCTCCGATGGGCGAGTTCGTGGTGGATTTGCCGAGGCCGCGCAATGTTGCAGAGGTGCGGAGTGACCCGCGCTTTATTGCCTTGCACAACCAGATCTGGAGCGTGCTGCGCGACGAAGTTCTTAAAGGCTACGCCCAGCAACTCGCGGCATGATTCAGAAAATGCCCTAGCGATGTGGCACTACCTCAAACCATCCGAGCGCACCATGCGAGCCTGGCAGGCGAGCCTGCTGTTGTTCGTGCTGGCTGTCTGGCAATGGGCGTCGCGTGACCCGCAAATAGCGTTTTTCATGGGGCAGCCCCTGCAGGTTGCCGGCAGGGTCTGGAGTTGGTTCATGCCCTTCGGTTTTGCTGCCAACGGTTTATTCCCCGATGGCCTTCCAGGCCGGGCCGATATCTACCTGCATTTGGGTACGACCCTGCTCGAAACGATGCTGGCGTTTGTCATCGGTACAGTACTGGGCATGGTTTGCGGCTTATGGCTCGCGCTGGCGCCAACCGCCAGTGCCATTCTGGATCCTTACCTCAAAGCGGCCAACTCCATGCCGCGGGTGATACTGGCCCCGATCTTTGCGCTCTGGTTCGGTCTGGGAATCTGGAGCAAGGTGGCGCTTGCAGTCACGCTGGTGTTTTTCATTGTTTTTTTCAATGTTTACCAGGGCGTCAAAGAAGTCAGTCCGGTGGTGCTCAACAATGCGCGTATGCTGGGTGCCAACCAGCGGCAACTGCTGCGAACGGTCTATTTGCCCAGTGCGACCAGCTGGGTGTTTTCAAGCCTTCATACCGCGGTCGGTTTGGCTTTTGTAGGCGCGGTGGTCGGCGAGTACCTGGGCTCTGCTCGCGGCGTCGGCTATCTGATCTTGCAGGCAGAAGGCACATTCGATGTCAACACCGTGTTTGCGGGCATTGTGGTGCTAACGGCCTTTGCACTGATGCTCGATGGACTGGTCGGCAAGTTTGAGAAGCGCTTGATGAAATGGCAGCCGCGACAGGGCGAAACCGAAAAATTGTGAGCGCAAGCAACGAGATGATGAACAAAGACCCGCGCATTGCATTGATCCATGCCACCCCGCTGGCTATGGAGCCAATACAGTCCGCATTTGCTCGACATTGGCCTCAGGCTCGCTGCATGAATCTGCTGGACGACAGTCTGTCGGTGGACCGTGCTGAAGCCGGCTACCTGACGCCAGAGATGACGCAGCGCTTCATTGACTTGGCAAGCTATTGCGGACGTGCAGGGTGTAGCGCCATTTTGTTTACCTGTTCGGCTTTCGGACCCGCGATTGAGGCGGCTGGTCACGCTGTCGGGCTGCCGACCATGAATCCCAATCAGGCCATGTTTGATGAGGCCTTGGCATGGTCTGCTGCGCACGGCCCCAAAGTGGGACTGATCGCCACGTTTGAGGCGTCCATCGCCTCGCTGTCGGCCGAGTTGCACGAGCAGGCCCGGCAGCTTGGACAAAGCATCGATCTCCACACCCGGTTTGTTCCCGAAGCCATGCAGGACCTCGCACGTGGACAAGCTCAGGACCACCATCGCAAAATCGCAGCGGCAGCCCACAGCTTGCGAGATTGCCATATTGTGATGCTGGCCCAGTTCTCCATGGCGGCAGCGCTGCCCGTTGTGCAGACTGAACTTGCCTGTCCTGTCCTCAGCAGCCCCGACTGTGCGGTCTTGGCGCTAAAGAAAACGTTGACCGATGCTTGAATGGTCGGTCGGCAAGCCACTGAACTGAAACCATCCTGAAATCAGGAGAAAGACCAGCCATGACTATCTTGCGCCGTCACATCGGACCTCTCGCCGCCAGCCTGCTTTTCGGTAGTCTGGCATTTGCGCAACCGGCCTATCCCAGCAAGCCGATTCGCATGATTGTTCCCCTGGCGGCCGGCAGTGCTGTCGACAACGCGGCACGCATCGTGGCCCAGAAGATGGGGCAGAACATGGGTCAGGCTATCGTGATCGAGAACCAGGCCGGCGCAGCGGGCCTGATAGGCGCCGGCAACGTGGCCAAGGCTGCTCCTGACGGCTACACGCTAGGCGGCTTCAACGACAGCATCATGACCATGCTGCCCAACCTGCAGCCCAAAATGCCGTGGGACATTCTTAAGGATTTCGAGCCGGTCTCATTGGTGGCAACCGTGGAGTGGGGTCTGGTGGTGGGCGCGGATGCGCCGCAGCGTAGCGCAGCGGATCTGATCGCCAGCGCGCGCCGATCCCCAGGCCAACTCAATTACGGTTCCGGTGGCAACGGTAGCCCCCAGCACATCGCGATGGCCCTGTTTGCCTCCCAGGCAGGCGTGTCCATGACCCATGTGCCTTACAAGGGCGCTACCCAGGCGGCTCTGGGTGTAGCCGGTAACGAGGTCCAGGCCGCCTTCCAGGGAATTGCCACCGTCAATTCGCTGGTGCGTGCGGGTAAGGTCCGATTGATTGGCGTGACCACGCCGCGTCGCTTGCCGCAATTTGCTGATGTGCCAACCGTATCGGAATCCGGTTTATCAGGATTTGAATTTAATTCGTGGTTTGCGTTGATGGCGCCCGGCGGCACGCCCAAAGCGATCGTGCAAACTCTTCAGGCCGAAGTGAGCAAGGCACTCGATGACCCGGAGGTGCGCGAAAAATTGATTGCACAAGGCCTCACACCTCGCGGCACATCGCCCGATGAACTGGCCAAAGCCATGCGCGCACAGCTGGCGCGTTATGGCGTCTTGATCAAGCAGGCAGGCATCACTGCCGAGTGAAGCCGCTAGCGTTTCTTGGTTTTGACCACCGTACGGCTGGTGCTTCGCTTGACGGCTTTGGTTTTTCCCGCGCTGGCGCTGCCGACCCGGGTTTTAACTGGCAAAAACACCACCACCTGATGACCGGGTTTGAACGCTGAAGAGGTCTTCAGGTTGTTCCACTCCGCCACGCTGGCCAGTGATAAGTTGTAGCGCTTGGCCACACTGGCCACCGTCTCGCCACGCCGAGCCTTGACGGTCGTGCGCCGTGTCACGATCTCGGGCGCGAGCGTGACCTGGGCGTTGTCTGCAACCTGGCCAGCAATATCAGTCGAGGTTTTGGCGGAGCGCGGTACCAGCAGGGTAGAACCTGCTTTGATCAGCATGCGTGGAGGAATATTGTTGACCGCTCGAAGGTCAACTTCCGTCATGCCCACGCGCTTGGCGGCCTCGCCAGGAGTCAAGGTTGACGGTGCGGTCCAGGCGGTCCAGCTGGCGTACTGGCCCTTGCTGTAGGCTTCAAAATTTCTTTGGAACACGGTTGCGTTGTCCCAGGGCAGCAGAATTTGGGGCGTGCCTGCAGCGATGATGACTGGGCGGTGCGCCGACGGATTCAAGGCCTTGAAATCTTCGATCTTGACATCTGCCAGTCTGGCTGCCAGCGCCACATCAATGTCCCGACTCAGTTGCACTTGCTGAAAGTACGGATGGTTTTGAATCAGGGGCAACTCGGTTCGATAAGCCTGCGGGTTGGCCACAATGTTTTTCACGGCCTGCAATTTGGGCACATAAAGCCGCGTTTCGGCGGGCATGTTGAGGTCAAGGTAGCCGGTGCCCAATCCGGCTTTCTGGTTGCGCGCAATCGCCCGACTGACGCTGCCTTCGCCCCAGTTGTAAGCTGCCAGCGCGAGGTGCCAGTCACCAAACATGCCATGCAGCTTTTGCAGGTAATCGAGCGCTGCGCGGGTCGATGCCAGCACGTCCCGGCGATCATCGCGGAAGGCATTTTGCTTCAAGGCAAAGTACTTGCCGGTTGCCGGCATGAATTGCCACATACCCGCCGCTTTGGCGCTGGAAACGGCTTGCGGGTTAAAGGCGCTTTCAATAAATGGAAGCAATGCCAGCTCGGCGGGCATTTGGCGCCTCTCAAGCTCCTCGACGATGTGAAACAGGTACTTGCTCGAGCGCTCTGTCATGCGCAGCATGTAGTCGGGTCGGCTCGAATACCATTGCTCGCGGTCCAGCACCAATTCGCTTTGCAGGTCTGGCATGGAAAAACCGCGACGTATGCGATCCCACAACTCCCTGGGCGGCTCGGTGGGCGCAATGCGCAGTCCGCCTACCTGGCCAGGTGTGATGCTTTGCAAGGGACCAAATGGAATCAGCGATGGTATGGTTTTTCCGGCGGCAGACTCGCTGGTCAATACCGGATCAGCTGGAACCAGCGGGCTGGTCGGCGCTGCGGGCTGGCTGGCGCAACCGACAAGCAGCGTGGCAGATATCAAAAGGGGAAGAAACAACAGGTGCGACGTGAGTCGGCCAAGGGTAGCGTGAGGCGGGCGTTTAGTCGTCATGTAAATCGGTTTTTCCACTGCCGGATGGCGGCAAAGTCGGAGATGTCATCGTGGGCCAGGGCATCAAAATGCCG
>JANMBW010000086.1:0-6083 GCA_031360565.1 Polaromonas sp. | reverse complement strand
GGTCAGCGCGAGACGCCTCAGGCGTGCTGGCTGCTGCGCATGGAAGCGCTTCGGATCATGCACCGGCCCGATGAGTTCGAGCTGGCCGCGCTAGATTTTTGCGTGACCTATGAGCTCTCCCCGCCAGCCTGGGACAACGCGCTGTGTGACTACAAGTCTCTGGATGCTGAAGGCGGCTTGTCTACCGGCCACACCTTTATTGGCGACGTGCAGCGTGATTCGGTGGTCTCCAGCCTCAGTATGGATGGCGATACCCAACTCGATGGGCTCAGTTCGCAGGTTGCCAATGTGGTTTCGGTCGAGCTCTCCGGGCAAATCCAGGGCGATGTGATGGCGGTGCTGGACCGGCTTGAGGACAAGCTGGTGGGTGCCGACGTCATGACCATCTCGTGTGCCAAATTGATCAGGGTTGACTTCTCTGCGGCGGGGGCGTTGCTCAACTGGGTCTCGGCCCGCCACATGGAAAACCGCATTGTCCAGTTCTCGGATGTCAACCGCCTGGTAGCGGCTTTCTTCAACGACATCGGCATCACCGAGTACGCACGGGTCACGCTCCGCGTCGACTGAGCCGGTTCACCTCCAGTCTTTTTTGCTTCCCACGGCTCGCGTCACAGGACGCCCGGGCACACTGTGCAGTTGGCCGCATCACGCCGGCTTAAAGCAACACATTCACTGCCTCGGCTAAGTGCTTAATTTCAAACACCTTTTACCGTTTGGAACATTGCTTAATTCGCCTAAGTCCTTGATTTCATTGAAAAAAATTGTGTCAAATGACTTGCGTGCAAATCGTTTCCTGATAAAGTGGGAGAAAGTGCAATTTAGTGGTGAAAAGTGTTTTCTAAAGGTTAATCGGTGTTCCAAGGTGCTTCTTTCGTCGCTCTCGATACCAAGGGTCGGCTGTCCGTGCCGACCCGGCATCGGGACGTCCTGAGTGCCACAGCATCCGGTCAACTCACCATGACCAAGCATCCCCACGGGTGCCTGATGATTTTCCCCCGCGGCGAGTGGGAAAAGTTTCGTGACCGGATCGCCGCCCTGCCGATGCAGGCGCAGTGGTGGAAGCGCATCTTTCTGGGCAACGCCATGGATGTCGAAATGGACGCTACGGGGCGGGTGTTGGTGTCGCCAGAGTTGCGGGCGGCGGCGGGCATCACCCGCGAAACGGTGTTGCTCGGCATGGGCAACTATTTTGAGTTGTGGGACGCGCCGGCTTATGCGGCTCAGGAAGCTGAGCAGATGAAGGGCGAGATGCCCGACATCTTCAAAGACTTCTCGTTCTGAAAGCAGGCGGTGCAAGAACCATGGACACACCGCACTGTCTTGTTGAACGAAGCGGTCGAGGCGCTTCACATCAAGCCAGATGGCCACTACATCGACGCGACCTTCGGGCGTGGCGGGCATTCGCGTTTGATTCTTTCCAGGCTCTCTGCCAGCGGACGGCTGACGGCGTTCGACAAAGATCTGGAAGCAGTTGCCGAGGCGCAGTCGATCACGGATCCGCGTCTTTCCATTCGCCACGAAGGCTTCAAGCAGCTCACCACACTGGCCCCGGCCAGTGCCGACGGCGTATTGCTGGATCTGGGCATCAGTTCGCCGCAAATCGACAACCCGGCGCGCGGGTTTTCCTTTCGCTCGGACGGCCCGCTGGATATGCGCATGGACACCACGCGCGGCCAAAGCGTTGCCGACTGGCTGGCCGACGCATCAGTAGACAGCATGACGGAGGTGATTCGTGACTATGGTGAAGAGCGGTTTGCTGGGCAGATTGCAAAGGCGATTGATCGCTGGCGGCAGGACAAGGGTCCGGTCGGGCGAACCTCTGAACTGGCCGAGGTCGTGGCTGGCGCGGTCAAGACCCGCGAACCGGGCAAGGACCCTGCAACGCGCACATTTCAAGCTCTTCGGATTTTCATCAATGCCGAGCTTGAAGAACTCGCGAGCGCGTTAGCAGCGTCATTGAACGTTTTGCAACCCGGAGGCCGCCTGGTGGTGATCAGTTTTCATTCACTCGAAGACCGCATCGTCAAACAGTTCATCGCCGAACATTCGCGAGAGGTATTCGATCGCCGGGCTCCGTTTGCCTTGCCCAAGGCGATGAAGCTGAAGGCGCTAGGCCGTGTCAAGCCAAGTGAAGCTGAAGTGGCTGGCAATCCGCGTTCAAGAAGCGCGGTCATGCGAGTGGCGCAAAGGACATCGTCATGATCGGGATGTTTTGCCGCTGGGCCGCCCCAAGGCAAAAAGCGGCCCCCCCGGGGGGCAGCGCAGTACACGCAGTGACAAGCGTGGGGGCCATGACATGACCCGGCTCAATGTGGTGCTGCTGCTGGCCGTGCTGGCCAGTGCCCTTTACCTTGTGCGCATCCAGTACGAATCGCGGCGTATTTATGTCGAGCTGGAGCAGGCCGCTGCTCAAAGTCGGAAAATTGACGCCGAGAACGAGCGCCTGCAGGTGGAAAAGCGGGCGCAGGCCACGCCCTTGCGGGTGGAAAAGCTGGCCAAGGAGCGTTTGCAGATGCGCACGGTCACGCCGGCGATCACCCAATACGTCAACCCGCCCGCACCCGCCAAGCAAGGTGCGGCATCGGTGGCCAGCCCATGAGCAGAAGCGTCCGCTACACCTCCAGCCCTTTGCTCGCCAGCCGGACCCCGGTATGGCGCAGTAAATTGATTGTGGCGGGCATTGCGCTGGCTTTTGCAGGACTGGCGGGGCGTGCTGCCTATGTTCAGGTGTACGCCAATGATTTTTTCCAGCGTCAGGGCGAGGTGCGCTTTGCCCGCACCCTGGAGCTGCCCGCCAACCGGGGCCGGATTCTGGACCGCAACGGACTGATACTGGCCTCCAGTGTGCCGGTGCCCAGTATCTGGGCCATTCCCGAAGATGTTGACGCAACCAAAGCGCAATTGCTCCAGCTCGCCAAGCTGCTGGAGATGCCGCTTTCCGAGCTGACGAAAAAGCTGGCTGACGAAGACAAGACCTTTGTCTGGATCAAGCGTCAGGTTGATGAACCGGTGGCCCAAAAAATCCATGCCTTGGGCATCAATGGCATTTACCAGCGCAAAGAATACAAGCGCCAGTATCCAGAAGGTGAAACCATCGCTCATGTAGTCGGCTTCACCAATGTGGAAGACCGGGGTCAGGAAGGCATGGAGCTGGGCTTTGACAAGCAGCTTGCCGGGCGGCCCGGCTCGCGGCGCGTGATCAAGGACCGTCTCGGCCGGGTGGTTGAAGATGTCGGCGAGCAGGTGCCGCCGGTAGATGGCAAGGACCTGCAGTTGTCGATCGACAGCAAGATGCAGTTTGTGGCCTACCAAAAACTTCGCGATGCGGTAATTGCCAACAAGGCGCATGCCGGCAGCGTGGTGATGCTCGACGTGATCACCGGGGAAGTCCTGGCCATGGCCAACTACCCCAGCTACGTACCGGACAAAAGGCAAAACATGTCGGGGTCGCAACTGCGTAACCGCGCCTTGACCGATACCTTTGAGCCAGGCTCGGTCATGAAGGCCTTCACGGTCGGTCTTGCACTCGAAACAGGACGCGTCAAACCTTTGACTCAAATTCAGACCGCGCCCGGGCGCGTCCAGATCACGGGTTCAACCATCAGTGATGCGCATCCCCATGGGATGCTGACGGTGCAGGAGGTTATCCAGAAGTCGAGCAATGTCGGCACCGTCAAGATGGCGATGCAGATGCAACCGCGCGAAATGTGGGAGATATTTTCCCAGGCCGGCTTTGGTCAAAAGCCCCAGATCAGTTTTCCGGGTGTTGTCTCCGGTCGCTTGCGGCCCTACAAGACCTGGCGGCCAATTGAGCAGGCGACCATGTCTTATGGCTATGGCTTGTCGGCGTCTCTGTTCCAGATGGCGCGCGCTTACACCGTCTTTGGCCATGACGGTCAGATCATTTCAGCGACCCTGCTCAAAAGTGATGAACCTGCGGAGGGTGTTCAGGTGTTTTCTGCCAGCACCGCGCTGGAGATTCGCAAGATGCTGCAAATGGCTGCAGGGCCGGGCGGGACGGGCCAGAAGGCGCAGGCACTGGGCTACTCGGTGGGTGGCAAATCTGGCACGGCTTACAAGCAGGTGGGCAAGAGTTACGGCTCGGACAAGGATCGCAAATACCGTGGCTGGTTTGTCGGTATGGCGCCTATCGACAAGCCGCGCGTGGTGGTCGCCGTCATGATCGACGAGCCCAGTGCGGGAAAGCACTATGGCGGTGACGTGGCGGCGCCGGTGTTCAGCGAACTGGTTCAGCAGGCCCTGCGCATGAAGGGCGTTCAGCCCGACATGTCGGTCAAACCGCAGATCGTCACCCAAGCGGTCGAGGAGTCGTTTTGATGACCCGGCTGGAAACCGTATCGGATGCTGCAGGCTGGCTGCGCAAGCGGGTGATTGGCAGCTTGTGGGCCGACAGCCGAAAGGTCGGTGCCGGCGACGGCTTCATAGCCTGGCCAGGTGGGATCACCGATGCGCGGCGATATGTCGGCGACGTGCTGAAGGCGGGCGCGCTGGCCTGCCTGGTGGAAGACGATGAGGTGTCGCGTTACGGCTTTGATGACTCCAGAATCGCAACCTATTCGGGGCTCAGGGCTGCTGCTGCCCCGATTGCTGCGGCCTATTTCGAGCAGCCGGGCAGAAGTTTGCAAATGGTGGCCGTGACCGGAACCAATGGCAAGACCTCAACAGCCTGGTGGCTGGCGCAGGCGCTGGCCAAGGTGGGCCGTCGCTGCGGCGTGGTCGGAACACTGGGCATTGGCGAACCGGCGACCATGGTCTTCAACGGACTGACCACGCCTGATCCGGTGTTGCTCCAGCAGCAACTGCGGCGCTTTGCAGATGTCGGATTTTCGGCTTGTGTCATTGAAGCGTCGTCCATCGGCATCGCTGAACGGCGCCTGGACGCGACCCCATTTCAGGTGGCCATCTTCACCAACTTCACCCAGGATCATCTGGACTACCATGGCTCGATGGCCGCCTACTGGGACGCCAAAAGGAGCCTGTTTGAGTGGCCCGGACTTCAGGCTGCGGTGCTCAACATAGACGACGCCAGAGGCGAAGAACTGCAGGCTGCCTTGATGCCATCGGGACTCGATGTCTGGACGGTTTCCACTGGAAAACCAGCCCGCTTGCGCGCCGAGCGCATCATTCAAACAGGTGACGGCATGTCGTTTGATGTGCTCGAAGAAGGAGCGCGGCTGCGCATCGAAACGCCCACGGCAGGTTTGTACAACGTTTCCAATCTGCTCGGTGTGCTGGCTGCAATGCGGGCCCTTGGCATGTCGCTGGATGCCGCTGCACGTGCCTGCGAAAATTTGTCACCCGTACCGGGTCGCCTCGAAATGGTGGCGGTTGCGGGCTTGCCACTGGTGGCGATTGACTACGCCCACACGCCGGACGCTCTAGAAAAGGTGCTTTTGGCACTCAAGCCAATGGCACAGGCTCGGGCCGGCCGGCTCTGGTGCCTGTTCGGTTGCGGTGGCAACCGCGATGCCACCAAGCGGCCCCTGATGGCGGCGGCGGCCCAGAAGTATGCGGACCAGATTGTGGTCACCAGCGACAACCCGCGCGGCGAAAATGCCGCGGCGATCATCGGTCAAATTGTGTCCGGTTTTTCAGGTTTGTCGGGTTCCGATTCGGTGTGGGTCGAAGCGGACCGCGCACTTGCGATTGCCCAAACTTTGCAGCGCGCGCAGCCCGCAGACGTGGTGCTGCTGGCCGGTAAAGGCCATGAAAGCTATCAGGAAATCCGTGCCATCAAGCACCCGTTTTCAGACCGTGCCCATGCTGAATCGGCGCTGGCCGCGCGATTGGCCGCTGGGGCCACACCATGATGACACTTGAGCAGGCATCAAGCTGGCTGCCGTCGGCGCGGCTCGTCGGCGACGCGGCATTGCTGGTCAACCGGGTGCACAGCGATACCCGTACGCTGCAACCGGGCGATCTGTTTGTAGCGCTGCGGGGTGAACGTTTTGATGCCAACGATTTTCTGGTTCAGGCCAGGGATCAGGGTGCGGTGGCGGTGATTGCCCAGCGCGGTCTGGAGACAGCGGGCCTTTCAGGCTTTGAAGTGAGCGATAGCAAAC
>JANMBW010000057.1:0-5840 GCA_031360565.1 Polaromonas sp. | reverse complement strand
ACCGGGCTCAGCCTCTGTGCTTTAGAGCCCACTAACCACTCAAGGGCAATCTATAAAGGCTTAAGTACCGTGACATCCGGATAATCACCCCATGGCACTTATTACCCTCCTTGACGCTCAACTGGCATTTGGTCATGTCGCACTGCTGGACCACGCCGATTTTTCGCTTGAAAGCAGCCAGCGCATTGGCCTCATTGGCCGCAACGGTACCGGGAAGTCTTCCCTGCTCAAGATATTGGCGGGTCTGGACAAGCCAGATGACGGCACCTTGCAACTGCAGCAGAACCTGCGTATCGCCTACGTCCCGCAAGAACCCAGTCTAGACCCTCATGCTACTGTTTTCATAGCTGCTAGTGCAGGGTTGGCAAGGACTCGGCATGTAGTGGAAATGTATTTGGCAGCCGATGAGCACACCGATCTGGATGCGTTGCAGTCAGAGATTGAAGCGCTGGACGGCTGGACCTGGGAACAACGGGTCGAAGAGACGCTGCATCGCCTGCACTTGGATAAGGACGCCATCGTGGGTGACCTGTCCGGTGGTACCAAAAAACGCGTGGCGCTTGCCCAGGCGCTGGTCGCCAAGCCCGATGTGCTGCTGCTGGACGAACCCACCAACCACCTCGACCTGGACTCCATCGCCTGGCTGGAAGAGCTGCTGGTCAACTTCAACGGCTCCATCATCACCATCACCCACGACCGTGCTTTTCTCGACCAGGTCGCCACCGCCATAGTGGAACTGGATCGCGGCAAGTTGCTCACTTATCCCGGCAACTTTGCCCAGTATCTGGTGCAAAAAGAAGAGCAAATGGCCCAGGAGGCGGTCATTAACGCCAAGGCCGACAAGCTGCTGGCGCAAGAAGAAGTGTGGATTCGCAAAGGCGTGGAAGCCCGGCGCACCCGCAGCGTGGCCCGAATCGGTAGGCTGGAGGCCCTGCGTGACAGCCGTGCGGCGCGCCGAGACGCAGTCGGCCGTGTCAATCTGGATGTATCCAGCGGCGAGAAAAGCGGCAAGATCGTGGCAGAACTGTCCGACGTGTCCAAAAGCTTCGGCCACCCCGGCAGCGAAAAAATCATCGTCAACCGCTTCACCGGGACGCTGCTGCGCGGCGACAAAGTGGGCTTGCTGGGACCCAACGGCGCTGGCAAAACCACGTTGCTCAAGCTGATCCTGGGCGAACTGCAGCCTGACGTGACGACACCGCCCGGCAAGATCCGGCAGGGCGCCAACCTGCAGGTCGCCTACTTTGACCAGATGCGCGACGCGCTGGATCTCGATGCCACGCTGGAAGACTTCATCAGCCCCGGCAGCGAGTGGGTAGAGATCAACGGTCAGAAAAAGCACGTCAAGAGTTATCTGACCGACTTCCTGTTCTCGCCCCAGCGGGCCAACTCGCCGGTGCGTACGCTTTCAGGCGGCGAACGCAATCGCCTGCTGCTGGCGCGCCTGTTTGCCAGGCCCGCCAACGTTCTGGTGCTCGACGAGCCAACCAACGACCTCGACATCGACACGTTGGAACTGCTGGAAGACCTGCTGCAAAACTACGAAGGCACAGTGTTTCTGGTCAGCCACGACCGACGCTTTCTTGACAATGTGGTGACCAGCACCATTGCCTATGAAGGCACACCCGAAAAGCCAGGTTTTTGGCGTGAGTACGAGGGCGGCGTGACCGACTGGATCACGCAATCCAAACGCGCGGCACAACTTGCGGGCAGCACCAAACCAGCCGCCAGCGCCCTGCAAAAAGCCAAAGTTAACGATAAAACCGTGCCGCAGCCCGCTAAAAACGTACAGGGTCAGCTATTAAAAAAGAAGCTGAGCTTCAAGGAGCAACGCGAGCTGGACAGCCTGCCGGCCATGATTCAGCAGCTCGAATCGCAACAAAAGGCGATTGAGCAGGAACTGTTTGACGGCACGCTGTACGCCAGCAACGCCAAGCGGGCGAGTGAGCTGACGGCACGCAGTTCAAAAATCGAAGATGAGTTGATGGCTGCTTTACAACGCTGGGAGCTGCTAACGGCTTGATGCGTGCAGCCTGGGGGCACTGGGGTCCGGCTGGAGGCACGAGATGCACTACAGTGGCCCACATGATGCCCTTCAGCCCCTTGTTTGCATGCCAATATTCACCGCTTAGCCAGAATTCGAGCCTCAGGCCCCGGGTGTCGTGGGGCCTGGCTTTGCTCTTGAGCCTCGTGATGACCGGCTGTAGCTCGCTGCCCAGCCAAGTCGATCGACCTGTGTCGAACGCGCTGACGGATAACGCCGACACCCGGCTCGGCCAAGCGGTAGCGGCCCGGGCGGCCACAGCCGGCACCCGCAATGATTCGGGCTTTGCACTGGTGGGCAGCGCCGAGCTGGCTTTTAGCAGCCGCATGACGCTGATCCAGGCGGCACAAAAAACACTGGATCTGCAGTACTACGCGATCCATGCCGATGACACCACCGAGCGGCTGTTTGATGCGCTGCGCGAGGCCGCCAGCCGCGGAGTACGCATTCGTATCCTGCTGGATGACTTCAATACCGCGGGCAAAAACGCTCAAATGCTCAAGTTGGCGTTTGAAAAAAATATAGCTGTCAGGCTCTTTAACCCACTGCCCAGCGGGCGCGGTTCGCCGCTGTTCCGTATTGTCAGCAGCCTCGGCGATATCGCCAAGCTTCAGCGGCGCATGCACAACAAGATATTTGTGGCCGACAACGCAGTCGCCATAACCGGCGGTCGCAATCTCGGTGAGACCTATTTTGGTCAAGGGGAAGGCACCAATTTCATCGACGTGGATGTGCTGGCAGCCGGCCGCATCGCCCGCGATCTGTCTCGCAGTTTCGACCAGTACTGGAACAATCCACTGGCCTACCCGGTACAGTCCTTGATGACGGCAAAGGACATTGATGCGCTCAAACAGCTGCCGCCACGCGCAGACCAAGAATTGTCTGCGGAACAAGGTCAGAACTCGGCGGCGCCTCTAACCCGTACCGCAACCGCACCCGATGGCCTGACCAGCACCTTGCCCGCCTTGCCCAGCTCCACCAACCTGAGGCTGTTGACATGGACCTGGGCGCCGTCGGTCATGCTGGTCGACAAACCCTCAAAAATCGCCGCAGACGCCGACAGCGTGGGCGAATCACAGGACACCGCCGTCGATGGCCTGCTGCAGCTGATGGCGCAGGCCAAAAGCGATGTGCTGGTGGTCTCGCCTTACTTCGTGCCCGGCGCCCGGATGATGCGGCAGTTTGCCGACATGCGAGCGCGCGGCGTGCGTGTGCGGGTGCTGACCAATTCACTCGCCTCCAACGATGCGCCCGCCGCGCACGTGGGTTATGCGCGCTACCGCGAAGCCCTGCTGGGACTGGGCATCGAGATGTACGAAATGCGCGCCGAGCAGGGTGGCTCGCGGGCGGGGTTGGGGGCGCTGACCGGCTCGGCAGGCAACTCGAATGGCGCATCTCGCGCCAGCCTGCACGCCAAAGTTGTGGTGGTGGACAGCCGGCTGTTGGTGGTGGGCTCCATGAACCTGGATCTGCGCTCGCAACTGCAAAACAGCGAAGTCGCGGTGGTGATTCGCAGCCCGGCCCTGGCGCAGGAAGCGACCCGAATGATTGAGCCTGCCCTGGTCAGCGGTGCCTACCGGGTGCAAGCCGTGGAGGGTCAACTGGTGTGGCGAGCACCACAGGGGTCCGGCTTGCCGGACGCGCGCAGCGAGCCCGATGCAGGCTTCGGTCAGAAGCTGCTGCTCCGGCTGATTGCGCCCTTTGCACCGGACGAAATACTGTAAAGGTGAAATTGAGTCTAAGCCCAGGCAAGCAGGCTTTTTTATGCTATTAAAATTGCAGCGTTTTACCTGACGCCTGATGATCGCAAAAAATAGCCACCATGAGCCGCTTATCCAGCATGGCTGACCGCTCGGCGGACCGCGACGCTAGCGAGTCCCACATCCGGCGCGGGTTGTGGCTGGGTCTGCTGGGAATTGTGATTTTTTCTGCCACCTTGCCCATGACCAAACTCGCTGTCGGGTCAGCGGCCCAACCCCACCTTTCGCCCTGGTTTGTCACTTTTGCTCGAGCGACTGTGGCGGGCCTGCTTTCAGTGGGGTATCTGCTGCTGCTGCGCTGGCGCGGCGACAGGCAGCTTCCCAGGCGCGGACAGTGGGCGCTGCTGGCCGTGACCGCGCTCGGGGTGGTGCTGGGCTTTCCACTGTTTCTGGCGCTGGCCTTGCTCTACGTTCCCAGCACGCACGGTGCGGTCGTTACCGGCTTGCTGCCACTGGCCACGGCAGGCGTGGCAGCGGTGTGGTACCGGCAGCGACCCAGCCTGGGTTTCTGGGCGTGTGCGCTGGCGGGTACCCTGCTGGTTCTGGGTTTCATGGTGATGCGCTCTGTCGGGAGTTCAGGTGCCCTCAGCCTGCATCGGGCCGACGTGTTTTTACTGCTGTCGATGGCCAGCGCGGCATTCGGCTATATCAGCGGTGCGCGCCTGACGCCATCACTGGGCGCCGAGCGTGTGATTTGCTGGGTACTGGTGATCAGCCTGCCCGTCACGCTGCCGCTGACGTGGATGAATCTGCCCAACCAAGCTGCTGTGATACCCTCGGCCAGCTGGTGGGCCTTCGCCTACGTCGCGGTGTTTTCGATGTGGCTGGGCTTTTTTGCCTGGTACCGCGGACTGGCATGGGGCGGCGCAGTACGTGTCAGTCAGGTCCAACTGCTGCAACCGTTTTTAAGTTTGCTGTTTGCGGTGCCCCTGCTCGGAGAGCGGCTGGATGCGCTGACGCTCGGGTTTGGCCTGGCCGTCATGGCGACCGTCTTGATCGGCAAAAAAATGCCGATCGGACAGGCACAGCAAGAAAACTAGCGACAGGATGTCTTTGCCATGAACGAACCGCACAAGCCTTCCCCGACCGGGTTGCACATCTGGGGCCGCATGAGCTCCATCAATGTCAAAAAAGTCGTCTGGACGGCGCAAGAGCTGGGCCTGGATTTTCAACGGACAGAAGCCGGCGGCGCATTTGGCGTGGTGAAAACGCCTGAGTACATGCAACTCAATCCCAACTCCACCGTACCGGTGATTGAAGACGACGGCTATGTCCTGTGGGAAAGCAACACCATCGTTCGCTACCTGTGTGCCAAGCATTCATTCGGCAACTTGTACCCCGAGGCACTGCACGAGCGTTTTGAAGCCGAGCGCTGGATGGATTGGCAACAAACCAGTTTCAACCCAGCCAGCCGTCCCGGTTTCTGGCAACTGATACGGGTAGCGCCCGAGCAGCGAAACCACGCTGTGATTGCCGAGTCCAATGCGCTGGTCGAATCCTTGATGGCCATGCTCGATAGCCACCTGGCGCAGCGCAGCTTCATGGTCGGCGAACGCCTGACCATGGCCGATATTCCGCTGGCTTGTGAAGCCCACCGCTGGTTTGGCCTGATTCAGCCGCGCCAGAGACGCCCCCATGTCGAACGCTGGTTTGCACAGCTCAGTGCCCGCTCCAACAGCAAAGGCGTTCTGGACATGAGCTTGGCATGATCGAGCCCTCCCGTCAGCCGCCGAGTAGCTTCAGCTTGAGTAGATGATCCCGGCGTCATGGGAAGCTTGTACCTCGTGCGCCATGGCCAGGCCTCGTTTGGCGCTGCCGATTACGATCAATTGAGCGATCTGGGACACCGGCAATCGGTGCGCCTGGGTGAGTACTTCAAACACCAGGGCATCACGTTTGATGCCGCCCTCACAGGCACCCTCCATCGCCAGGTGCAAACTTATCTGGGAATTTGCAGCGGCATGGGTGTAGAACCGCAGGCAGTGCGCTGGCCGGGACTCAATGAATACGACAGCCACGCGCTGATTGCCGCGGTG
>JANMBW010000043.1:0-3346 GCA_031360565.1 Polaromonas sp. | reverse complement strand
GGGCCGGTGCGAATTGCCCGCATTGACGCCGACACCACCCGCCTCCGAGGGGCGCTCGAATCGCAACTGGCCAGCGTGCATGCCGGCGAGGTCGATGTGCTGGTGGGCACCCAGATGATTGCCAAGGGGCACGACTTTCGTCACATCACGCTGGTAGCGGCAACCCATCCCGACAGCGCGCTTTTTTCAAGCGACTTTCGGGCGCCGGAACGGCTCTTCAGCCTGTTGATGCAGGCAGCAGGTCGGGCCGGACGGGCTGCCCAGCACAGCGCGGCCAGCGAGATGTGGGTGCAAACCTTTCACCCCACCCACCCGCTGTTTGCAGCACTTCAGGCACATGACTACCCCAAATTTGCCGCGCAGCAACTGGCCGACCGGCAAGCCGCAGGTCTGTCACCCTTCGGTTTTTCTGCGTTGGTGCGCGCCGACGCCAAGGCGCAGGACGTGGCGCAAGGCTTTTTAAACGCTGCCGCCCGCGCTGCGCAAGAAGGGCAACTGGCGGGACACGCGCACATCACGGCGTACCCGGCGGTTCCTATGACGATTCAGCGCGTTGCCAACGTCGAGCGCGCCCAGATGCTGATTGAAAGTGCCTCGCGCGTGGCGCTGCAGCGCTTTTTGTCAGCCTGGCAGCCGGTGCTGTCGGAGACCCGCAAGCAAGGCGACTATAAAAGCCTGATTCGCTGGGCGATTGACGTCGATCCCATCGCTATTTAAAGCCGGGCGCTATCAGCGCTGCGCGGTGACCATTCCAAATGACTCCCGAAGCGCCTGCCCGCCAAATTTTTGCGCGTCGCCGGCTTGCTTGACCGCAGGTGCCATACCAAAAAATTCATGCGCCACACCGTTGTAGACCTTGCGCTGCACTTTGACCCCGGCTTTTTTCAGCGCGGCTTCAAGTAAGGTGCCGTCTTCGCGCAAGGGGTCAATCTGGGCATTGATGATGGTGACCGGCGGCAGCCCTGTCAGCTTGGCGTTGACCAGATCCAGGCGCGGGTCGGCCTTGTGGTCCGGCTTGGCCAGCAATTTGTCAACGAACCAGCCAATCATGGGTTTATTCAGCGGTTTGGCGGTCTCGCTGTCTTTGTAGGAGGCGGTATCAAGATTGCCGGTCTGCCCGACCGGATAGACCGCCAGAATATGCGTCGGTGCCTTCATGCCCGCATCACGCACCGCAATGGCCGTGGCCAGGGCCAGGTTGCCACCAGCGCTCTCACCGGCCAGAGCAATGCGCGCCGGATCGCCTTTGAGCGTGGCAGCGTTGCTGGCCACCCACTTGTAGGCCGCCAGGGCGTCGTCCCAGGCAGCCGGGAATTTCGCCTCTGGCGCGCGCCGGTAATCAACCGACACCACGACCGCTTGCGCCTGCTTGGCCAAGCCGCGCGCACCACCGTCGTAGACCTGTTTGTCGGCAATCACCCAGCCGCCGCCATGAAAATAAACCACCACCGGAAAAGGCCCGGCACCGTCCGGCGTGTAGACGCGCGCCGGGATGTTGCCAGCAGCACCAGGGATCTCCCGGTCCACGCTGACCACGCCAGGCACCAATGATTTGGCCGAGGTGTCCTTGCCCTGCTTTTTCAGCAGCGACATCACCGCATCGGCAGGGGTCGGCTGCTTGCGCGCCTCATCCGGTGACAGCGTTTCAATCGGCTTGCCACCAAGCGATGCCAGCTCGTCCAGCACGGCCTGCATGTCGGCGTCGGCCTTGAAGGCGGTGCCGGTCTTGGGCATCGCCGCGCCTGCGACCGGTTTGTCAACTGCCTGCGCAGCCGGCGACAACATCAGGGTTCCGGTGGCAAGTCCGCACAGGGTGAGCACTGCGATGCGCGACGCAGCAAGCTTGGATCGCAAAAAACGGGGACGGTTTAAAAGTAGAAAATTTTTCATTAATTAGGTTTCCATGAACGGTGAATCAAAAGGGATGCCCAGTGGAAGGGCCAGCGGGCCAGGGGCGGCCCAGGGCTTGCAGCAACTAGGGCCGCATTTGCATCAACTCGGCTTTGCGCGCAGCCATCTGGGCGCCCAGCTCATTCATGTTCAGTGCCGCGGCCTTGGCTTTGGGAAACATCTCGTTTTGCTCTTCCTTGACATGGTGCTTGACGTATTCGGACAGCACCTTGACCTTGGCATCAAACATGTCGCCATCCGGCTCCCGGAACTCAACCTGTTTGATCAGGTCCTTCAAGGTGGCATGCTCGACCGTTGCTTCGGGGACCAGTTCCTTGTCGTTCAAGGCCGCCTGGACCGCGGGATAAAAAATTTCCTCCTCAACCTGGGCATGAACCGTCAACTCGGTGCAGATCTGGCCGATCAGCTGCTTCTTGCGGGCAGTTGACGTGGTTTTTTCGTAGTCCTCGAACAGGTCGCTGACCAATTTATGGTCGGCGCGCAGCAGTGCAGTCGCTTGCTGCGGTCGAGCCGGGGCTTTAGCGGCCGATTTGGTGGTGGGGATGGCTTTGCTGGTCATGATGGTTTCCTGTTTACGGGTTAGGCAGTGGGACAGTCCCACGAAAAGAAGCCTCATGGTGGCGTCAGCGCCTGGGGCGCCACGTCGGACAGCCCACGCCATGCCTGTAGGTCAGCGTCCTGCGCCAGACGGTCTTAAATCAACCAGGACACCGCCGCCGAGAAGGTAAAAAACGCGAGCACGGTAGACAGCAGGATGATGCGTGCAATGCGACCGTTGTCCGCTCCAAAACGCTCGGCCAGCAGCGCCACGTTGCTGGCACTGGGCAGGGCAGCGACCAGCACCACAACCGTCAGCGCGTAACGCTCAAGTGGCAAGCCGAGCGCGATCGCAGCCAGCCCCACGAGTCCAACCAGGACCGGATGAAGCACCAGCTTGATCAAGGCTACCGGCACGTAGTCAGCCAGGGGCGTGGACTGTGTGCTATTGATTTGCGAGCGAGCCAAGACTGCACCAATGGTAAACAGCGCCACTGGCGAAGCTGCATCGGCCAGCAGCCCGACCGTTTGCAGCACTGGCAGGGGCAAGTTCAGCGCCAGGCCAGACGAGACGGCGCCCAGCAATATCGCCCACGGCATCGGGTTCAGCGCTACCCCCAGCAAGGCCTTGCGCGCGGCGACTTGGGCCCCATGCTCATCGGCCGAGTCGAGCTGCGAGAGCGCAATGCACAGCGAACTGGTCACCACCAAGTCAATCACAATCGTCACGATGGCCGGTCCGGCCGCGGGGGCCCCGAGCAGCGCTACCAGCAGGGGCACACCCATGAAACCGGTATTGGGGAAAGCCGCCACCAGCGCGCCAAATGACGCATCGTTCCAGCCGATATGGCCGCGCCGCGTGACGGTGATCGTCAAGGCCACCATCAGCATCGCGCAC
>JANMBW010000505.1:0-1537 GCA_031360565.1 Polaromonas sp. | reverse complement strand
GACCGACCATTCGCCCGATGATTTGGCCGCGCAAGTGCGGGCAGCGGTGGAAGCAGGCCGCGCCGTGCCAGGGGCGCAGGTGTTCATCAACGACCACTGGAAGTTAGCGCTGGCTCACGGCGCGTATGGTGTGCATCTGGGCCAGGAAGACTTGACGGCTGCCGAGGGGGCCGACCTTGAAGCCTTGCGTCATGCCGGCCTCCGGCTTGGCCTGTCCACCCACACCCCGGCCGAACTGGCGCGCGCTCACGCGGTGCGGCCCAGCTATTTGGCGATTGGCCCGATCTATCCGACCACGCTGAAGGTCATGCCGTATGAGCCGGTCGGACTGGAGCAGCTGGCGTTGTGGGCCACTCAGTCCGACCTCCACCCCCGACTACCGGTGGTGGCGATAGGCGGCATTTCGTTAGAACGCCTGCCCGGCGTGCTGGGCTGCCTGAACAGTCCATGGGACGGTGCGGCGGTCGTTAGCGCGGTCACATTGGCCGCCGATTCACATCGGGCGGCACGGGAAGGTCTACGCATTGCCCAGGTAGCCCAAAAATGCTGAAAACAGCGTTTCTAGGCATTAAAAGCCTGTAGCCCAATCAATTCGGCTGTTAACAGCTCCTGTTTTCATAGCGCTTTCAAAATCAATTTTTAAACCGCCACTTCGGCCGCTGCGCTGTCACCGACCACGGCGGGCTTTTTTTCTTTGCCAAACCACGACACATAAAGTGCCGGCAACACCACCAGCGTCAAGAGCGTTGCGGTGATCAGCCCGCCGATGATGACAATTGCCAGCGGACGCTGGGTTTCCGAGCCGATGTCGTGCGACAGCGCCATCGGCAGCAGTCCGAACGCCGCCAGCATGGCGGTCATCAGCACAGTGCGCAAGCGCTGCATGGAGCCTTGCTTGACGGCATCGACCACGCTGTGCCCGGCGTTTTGCAATTGCTGAAACCCCGACAGCATCACCACTCCATTGAGCACCGCTTGGCCGGACAGGGCGATGAAACCAATCGCGGCCGATACCGACAGCGGGATGGTGAAAATCCACAGCGCGACAAAGCCGCCAATCAGGGCCAGTGGCACGTTGAGCAAAATCAGCGCTGCCATTTTGAAGGATTTGAAAGCGTCAAACAGCAGCACAAAAATCAGCATCAGCGACAGCGGCACCACCACCGTCAGGCGTTGCATGGCGCGCTCCTGGTTTTCAAACTCGCCGGACCAGCCAATGGTGTAGCCCGGCGGCAGTTTGATGGTTTTTTCAACCCTGGCCTGCATGTCTTTGACAACTGAGCCCATGTCCCGGTCTTTGATGAAAATGCCGATGGCGGTGGCACGTCGGCCTGCTTCACGCGCAATATTCATGGCACCGCCGGTTTCACGAATGGTGGCCACGCTGCCCAGTTGCGCATAGCCGCCATCGGGTGTGGGTATCAAGGTTTGGCCCAGGCTGGCCATGGTTCGCTTGGCCTCAGGCAATCGCACCGCTACGGCAAACTTGCGCTCCCCCTCCCACAACTGGGTGGCGGCCTTGCCCGCCAGCGCGGCT
>JANMBW010000005.1:0-1903 GCA_031360565.1 Polaromonas sp. | reverse complement strand
CACCAAAACCAGCGTCAAGGCGTGCACCAGCCCCGATACGGGCGATGTGGCACCCGAGCGAACGTTGGTGACAGTACGGGCAATCGTGCCGGTGGCCGGCATACCGCCAAAAAACGGCACGACAAAGTTGGCAATGCCCTGGGCCATCAGTTCCTGGTTTGGGTCGTGCCGCGCAAGACCCGACACCTGGTCGGCCACGCGGGCGCAGAGCAGGGATTCGACGGCGCCGAGTACGGCTAAGGTGATAGTGGGCCCCAGCAGCAGACGCACCGTCGCCCACGAGAAATCCGGCAGGGCGAAACCAGGCAATTGCCTGGGAATGCCACCAAAGCGCGAGCCTATGGTCTCCACTGGCAGCTGCAGCGCGTAGGCCAGGAGCGTGAGCGTGACGAGGGCCACAATCGGCCCCGGCATGCGCGCCGTGAGCCGTGTGGCACGGTGCAATCGCGCCCCTTCAAGCGCCGGCATCATTTTCAACAGGCGGGTAGTGAATCCGGTACGGTCGGCGGTCTGCAGGCGAAAAAGACGCGGCCAGACAAACAGGCCCAGCACGCAGAGCAGTCCCAATCCGAGTGAATAAAAGTTGACCGTATCGACGTGGTCGCCAATGGCGCGAATCTGAGAGAAAAAATCGGCAGGCATTTTGGGTACCTGCAATCCCAGCAAATCCTTGACCTGCGACAGCACAATCAGCACTGCAATGCCGTTGGTAAAGCCCACCACGATGCTGACCGGCACATAGCGCACGAGCGTGCCGAGCTTGAATAACCCAAATAGAAAAAGCAGCACACCCGCGCAGGCGGTCGAGATCAGTAAATTCGCCACGCCGTAGCGCTCGACGATGCCATAAACAATCACGATGAATGCGCCGGCCGGACCGCCAATTTGTACCGCAGAGCCGCCCAGCGCAGCGATCAACGCCCCGGCGATGATGGCAGTCCAGATGCCGGCTTCAGGCTTGAGGCCCGAGGCGATAGCAAAGGCCATGGCAAGCGGCAGGGCCACAATCCCGACAGTGATGCCGGCGCCGGCATCCTTGAAAAACCGTTCCCGGGTGTAGCCTGCCAGCGCGTCAATGATGCGCGGGTGGAAGGCTGCGAGGTAGGGCGGAAGGTGCATGAGCCCTGATTGTGCGCCACGCAATCAATGGCCTAGACCTCCGGTGAGATGGCTACCCCTGGGCTATCTGGCCGCAGCGGCGTGAGCGGGTTACCTGACCCGCAAGCCGGGGGTAGCGCCAGGCCAGGGTTCCAGCAGGTAGATACCAGGCTCTGCTTTTTCGTCGGCGTGGCTGGCGGCCAGCACCATGCCTTCGCTAATGCCGAACTTCATCTTGCGCGGGGCCAGGTTGGCCACCATCACGGTGTGTTTGCCAATCAGGTCTGCAGGCTGGTAGGCGCTGGCAATGCCGCTGAACACGTTGCGCGTTTTGCCTTCGCCCACATCCAGCGTCAAACGAAGAAGCTTGGTGGAGCCCTCAACCGCCTCGCAGTTCACGATTTTGGCAATGCGCAGGTCGATTTTGGCGAAATCATCGATGCTGATCGGGGCTGCCGGCGCCTCGCCACCTGGAAGTGACGTTGCTATTGAATCAGTAGCGTTTTGCTCAGACTCTACCTGGGCTGGAGGCTCAAATAGTGCATCAAGTTGCTTCGGATCCACACGAGTTGCGAGAGGCTTATATTGACCAAGTTTTTGACCAGAGAGTAACTCTGCTGTTGCGCCTCGGTCCCAAGCGGGAAAACCCGCCGGAACGACCTCATTCTCCTCAAACCACATCTCACCGGCGCTGGCAGCTAGTTTTGGCAGGACCGGGGTCAGGTATGTAATTAGGATGCGAAAAGCGCTCACAGCTATTGAACAAACGACATGAAGTAATTCTGTCGAGTTGGGCTCTTTTGCA
>JANMBW010000534.1:0-1639 GCA_031360565.1 Polaromonas sp. | reverse complement strand
GCCCACCATGTACGCCGACTACCGCTTTGCCACCATCCAGGGCGAAAGCGTTGCCAAAACGATCAACGACCAGGAATGGAACGCCAACACCTTTTTGCCGACGGTCGGCAAGCGCGGTGCGGCCATCATTGAGGCGCGCGGCGTGTCGTCGGCCGCTTCGGCTGCCAACGCGGCGATCGATCACATGCGTGACTGGGCGCTGGGCACCAATGGCAAGTGGGTCACCATGGGCATCCCTTCGGATGGCCAGTACGGCATTCCGAAAGACACGATGTTCGGCTTTCCGGTCACCTGCGAGGGCGGTGAATACAAGCTGGTCGAAGGTTTGACGATTGATGCCTTCAGCCAGGAGCGTATCAACAAGACGCTCGATGAATTGAAAGGTGAGCAAGACGGTGTCAAGCATCTGCTTTGATTTCACCGCCTAGCCCAACGTGATGCACCCTCGCGACGCACTGCTAGGCGCCCAGGCTGTCACCGGCCAGTTGCCTGTTTGCGACCATTACAGCGGGGTCGAAGCACGCATGCGCAAAAGTCTGCAACTGCAGGCTGACATGTGTGAAGAGTTTGGCGCCTGCGTGTTTGACGTGACGCTCGATTGCGAAGACGGTGCGCCGGTTGGCGGAGAGTCCGACCACGCTGCCATGGTGGTGGCGTTGGTCACGCTGGCCAGCAACAAGTCTCGGGTCGCAGTCCGCGTGCACGCGGTGGACCATCCGGCCTTTGAAGCAGACATCGCCACCATCGCCGGCAAAGTCGGCCACCAGCTCAGCCACATCATGGTGCCCAAGGTCGAGTCGGTCGACGACGTGATGCGGGTCGAACGAGCTTTGCTGGACGCGTCAGCTGAGCATTTGCCCCTGCATGTGCTGCTCGAGTCACCCGCCGCGGTGCACCGGGCTTTCGATATTGCCGCCCACCCCAGGGTGCAGTCGCTGAGCTTTGGCCTGATGGACTTTGTCTCCAGCCATGGTGGGGCGATTCCCGCCGAGGCTATGGGCAGCCAGGGCCAGTTCACCCACCCGCTGGTGCTGCGCGCCAAACTGGAAATTGCCTCGGCTTGCCATGCCTTTGGCAAAACGCCTTCGCATTGCGTGGTGACCGAGTTCAGCGATGCAGCGGCGATGTCCAAGGCTGCCCGATACGCCGCCCGGCAGTTGGGTTACACCCGAATGTGGAGCATTCATCCGAGCCAGATCCGGCCTATCCTGGAGGCCTTCGCGCCGGGCGAAGACGAAATTGAAGACGCTATCAAAATAATAGTGAAGGCCCAGCGTGAAGATTGGGCTCCGATCAGTTTTGATGGGTATTTGCACGACCGTGCCAGCTACCGCTATTTCTGGCAAGTGCTTGAACGTGCGCACCGGACCGGTCGAGCCCTTCCCGCCGAAGCGAAAACCTATTTCAATCAGTAAGAAGCTGAGCGGCCATTTTTTGTAAACCATATGAAGATAAATACCACTTTTAGCCCTGCCGTCGTGTTGTCACTTTTCGCCACGGTCGCAGGGACCTGCCTGGTTTCGGTCCCCGCGCAGGCGCAAACTGCAGCGCCAGTGGCCAAGGCCTCTGCAACCAAACCCGCGACGAAAGCCATGCCGACCTTGGGCACGACGAAGGCGAAGATGCGTTCGCCGCGCGC
>JANMBW010000502.1:0-4862 GCA_031360565.1 Polaromonas sp. | reverse complement strand
TAGTCTCTGAAATCCTGCCGCGTCGATCGCCGCCAGCTTGTTTCCCCGCCTCCGGGGCACTCATGATGCGGTCCGCCAGGGTACCGGGAGTGGCTTCAAAGGTAGAGGGTGTGAGTTTCGTGGGGCGTAGGATCGAGTCCTACAAACCTAATCCTTGAATCCAGTATTCGCGCGCGTACTGTCGTGTTCCCAAGTGAAGGGCGCCGTCAATTTGGCACACGACCACAAAGCAAAAAGGGTTCGATACTAAATAAATAGCAGCGAACCCTTATAAATGCTGGTGCCGGAGAGATGAATCGAACACCCGACCTTCTCATTACGAATGAGCTGCTCTACCGACTGAGCTACACCGGCTTGGTTTTTTTGACAGTCTTAAATTATAGCGTTGAGTGATAGGCCGTGACGCGCTCCACCTCGTTCCTGGAACCCAACACCACGCTGACGCGCTGATGCAGTTTGCCGGGTTGTAGGTCCAGTATGCGGTGCTTACCGTTGGTGGCAGCGCCTCCGGCCTGCTCGACCAGCCAGCTCATGGGGTTGGCTTCGTACATCAGGCGCAGCTTGCCGGCCTTGTCGGGTTCACGCTTGTCCCAGGGGTACATGAAGATGCCGCCGCGCGTCAAAATCCGGTGGACGTCGGCCACCATGGACGCCACCCACCGCATATTGAAGTCCTTGCCGCGCGGGCCTTCTTTTCCCTTTAGACATTCGTCGATGTAACGTTTAACCGGCTCGTCCCAGTGCCGCATATTGCTCATGTTGATGGCGAACTCTTGGGTGTCTTCCGGGATTTGCACGTTCTCTTCGGTCAGTACAAAAGAGCCTTGCTCCCGATCCAGTGTGAACATGGCTACGCCGTCGCCCACGGTTAGCACCAGAGTGGTCTGTGGACCGTAAACGCAGTAGCCCGCTGCAACCTGCTTGTTGCCAGCCTGTAAAAAGTCCTTTTCTTCAATCGTCGTACCGGCCCGGGTGGCATCGGGCTTTTTCAGCACGCTGAAGATGGTGCCTATGCTGACGTTGACATCAATGTTGCTGGAACCATCGAGCGGATCGAACAGCAGCAGGTACTCGCCTTGCGGATAGCGGTTGGGCACTACATAGATGCTGTCCATCTCTTCTGACGCCATGGCGGCCAGGTGCCCACCCCATTCATTGGCTTCTATCAGCACTTCATTGGCAATGATGTCGAGCTTTTTTTGCACCTCACCCTGGACGTTTTCGCTACCCGCCGTTCCCAGCACGCCGCCTAGTGCGCCCTTGTTGACGGCCTGACTGATGCTTTTGCAGGCGCGCGCGACCACTTCAAGCAGCAGGCGCAGCGATGGTGGAATATGACCGTCTTGACGCTGTTGCTCCACCAGATAACGGGTCAGGGATATTTTTTGGGACATCGTGATTTCCAGTCAGGGTTAGCCGGCCAGCGCGCGCGTGACGACCTCGTGCGTGTCTTTGCTCAAATCCGTTTTCGAGGCGACGCGTTTAATCGCCTCGCGCGCTGCGCTGCGGTAAGGTTCGGCCAGTTTGCTCCAGCGGTCAAGGGCACGCGCCAGGCGTGCAGCGACCTGCGGGTTGGTGGCGTCTAGTTCGACCACGCGCTCACTCCAGAACACATAGCCGGCAGCATCGCGCCGGTGGAAGGCCGCTGGGTTGGCCTGGCAATAAGTGCTGATCACGCTACGGGCACGGTTGGGATTGCGCAGGCTGAAGTCGCTGTGCTTCATGAGCTGCCTGACGGCTGGCAGCACGTTGCCGCCCCGGTCTGGCGCGCTGGCTTGCAGGCTGAACCACTTGTCAATCACCAGTGCCTCGTCCTTGAACATGGCATGAAAGCGCGGCAGAGCCTCGGCTGCCAGAGGGTGTCCGCTGGTCACCAGCGCTGACAGCGCGTTGATACGGTCAGTCATGTTTGCGGCGTCTTTGAAACGCTGCAAGGTCTTGCCTGGCCACACCGGGGCGTGGTTGACCACAGCGGCGAGGCACAGATGCGTCAGCGCCATGCCGGCCAGTGCACGCCGGCCCGAAGACACCGGGTCAGGCGTGTAGGCGCCCGTGTCCTGATTGGCGGCATAGGTAGCCTCCCACTCAGCATGAAGCGCCGTAGCCAGTTGCAAACGCATGGCTTCGCGCACTGCATGAACACGCTGCGGGTCTACCACATCAAGCTGCTCGGCCAGATAAGTTTCAGACGGGAGCGTGAGCACCAGTTCCTTGAATGCCGCATCGAGCGTTGGGTGAAGCAAAACCTGGCGCATGGCCTCGATATAGGCATCATCCAGCACGCCAGCCAGCGTAGAGTCTTGCTCTGAAGCTATCGAAGTAATAGCATTGACAGCCCGGTTGACCGCTAGCCGTTGCCCTGCTTCCCAGCGGTTGAAGGGGTCGCTGTCGTGCGCCAGAAGGTGCAGCAGCTGGGCATCGGTGTAGTCGAAAGCCAGCACCACCGGCGCCGTGAAGCCTCGCAGGATGGACGGAACCGGCTCACTGGTGATGCCCGTGAAAGTAAAGGTTTCGCTGGCCTGCGTCAGCACCAGCGTGCGTGGTCCAGCCTGGGCCTGGCTTTCGCCCGCCAGCTGCAGCGGCAAGTCCTTGCCGTCGCTTCCGAGCAGGCCCAGCCCGACGGGAATCACAAACGGCTCCTTGGTAGTTTGGCCAGTTGTCGCTGCACAGCTTTGACTCAAGGTCAGGGCGTAGGTGGCGGCCGCCGCATCGTAGACGCCCCGTGCCTGCAACCTGGGCGTGCCGGCCTGGCTGTACCAGCGCTTGAACTCGGGCAGCAGACGCGCCAGGTCAGACAAAGGATTGGCGTCGGCAATCGCCTGCGCGAAGTCGTCGCAGGTCACGGCACTGCCGTCGTGGCGCGCAAAATAAAGCGTCATACCCTTGGCAAAGCCTTGGCGGCCCAGCGGGTCGTTCGGGCTGGCCACCAGCGTCTGCATCATGCGAACCACTTCGGCACCTTTTTCGTAAATGGTGACGGTGTAGAAGTTGCTGATTTCCACGTAGCTGTCAGGCCGCACCGGGTGCGACATCGGGCCTGCATCTTCTGGAAACTGGGCCGTGCGCAACACGCGTACGTCCTCGATGCGCTTGCCGGCTCTGGCCGATGCCTCGCCGCACAGGTCCTGCGAAAACTCCTGATCGCGAAAGACAGTCAGGCCTTCCTTCAGCGAGAGCTGAAACCAGTCGCGGCAGGTGATGCGGTTACCGGTCCAGTTATGAAAGTACTCGTGGCCGACCACGCTTTCAATGTTGCCAAAATCCGCATCGGTGGCAGTCGCCTGATTAGCCAGAACATATTTGGTGTTGAAGATGTTCAGACCCTTGTTTTCCATCGCACCCATGTTGAAGTCGCTGGTGGCAACGATCATGAACCGGTCCAGGTCAAGCGGCAGACCAAAGCGCGCTTCGTCCCAGGCGACCGAATGCATCAGCGAGTTCATGGCGTGTTCGGTTTTATCGAGGTCGCCCGGGCGCACGTAAACCTGCAGCGTGTGTTCCTTGCCCGCGCGGGAGGTGATGCGTTGCTCGCGGCAAACCAATTGGCCAGCGACCAGCGCAAACAGATAAGCGGGCTTTTTGTGCGGGTCTATCCAGCGCGCAAAGTGGCGGCCATCGTCAAGTGCGCCCTGTTCGACCAGATTGCCGTTTGACAGAAGCACCGGATACTTGGCCTTTTCGGCTCGCAGCGTCACGCTGTAAAGCGCCATCACATCGGGGCGGTCCAGAAAATAGGTGATGCGCCTGAAGCCTTCCGCCTCGCACTGCGTGAAAAACGACTCATTGCTGACGTATAGGCCCATCAGCTTGGTGTTTTTGACGGGCGAGCAGGTGGTGAAAATCTCCAGCTCAAAGGCATCGGGCAGGTCACTCAAGACCAGCTGGTTGCCATCCATCTTGAAGGACGTGCCCTGGCCGTTGACCAGCACGCGTGCCAGATTGAGCTCTTCACCGTCGAGGCGCAAGGCTTGCGCCGGCACATCCGCATTGCGGCGCAGCGTCATCTTGTTGAGCACACGGGTTTTGACCGGGTCCAGGTCAAAGCACAGATCGACAGTGTCAATCCAGTAAGCCGGGGCGCTGTAGTCAGAGCGTTTGATCGCAATCGAAGGGCCGGGTCCGGCACCACTGGCATCAAGCATTTGCAACATGAGAGGTTCCTGAAAAAGGGATGGGGTACTCGGGGCAGGCCGTGGCAATCTGGCTCACACGCCCTGCTTTAAAGACGCTTCAATAAACGGGTCGAGATCGCCATCCAGCACTTTTTGGGTGGCTGAAGTTTCGTAATTGGTCCGCAAGTCCTTGATGCGACTTTGATCCAGCACGTAGCTGCGGATCTGATGGCCCCAGCCCACGTCGGTCTTGGTGTCTTCAAGTTTTTGCTGGGCTTCCTGCTGCTTGCGCAGTTCAAAGTCGTACAGGCGCGAGCGCAGCCGCTTCCATGCCACATCACGGTTGCTGTGCTGGCTGCGGCCGTCCTGGCACTGCACCACGATGCCGGTGGGCACGTGCGTCAGGCGCACAGCCGAGTCGGTTTTGTTGATGTGCTGGCCGCCCGCGCCACTGGCCCGGAAGGTGTCGACCCGTACGTCTGAGGGGTTGATGTCGATTTCAATCGAGTCGTCAATTTCGGGATAAACAAACACCGACGCGAACGAGGTATGCCGTCCGCCCGATGAGTCAAAAGGCGATTTGCGCACCAGCCGGTGCACGCCTGTTTCGGTACGCAGCAAGCCAAACGCATACTCGCCGTCGATCTTGATCGTGGCCCCTTTGATGCCGGCGGTGTCACCCGGTGACTCGTCTTCAATCTGCGCCTTGAAGCCTTTGCGCTCGGCATACCGGAGGTACTGGCGGAGCAG
>JANMBW010000532.1:0-5619 GCA_031360565.1 Polaromonas sp. | reverse complement strand
AAACTCTTTGGGCTTGGGTGGCCTGACTTTTGCAATCAATCGCGACAGCAAGGGCCAGAACAGCAAAATCAGGGCCAGCGCAGTGATGCTTCCCACCAGGGGGTTAGACCACATGATGGACAGATTTCCCTGCGAGACCAGCATGGCTTGCCGGAAGGAGTCTTCTGCCTTATCACCCAACACCAACGCAAGCACCAGTGGTGCTAATGGGTAATCGAGCTTCTTGAACAGGTATCCCACGACACCAAACACCATCATCAACCAGATGTCCAGCATGGCGCTGTGTACGGTGTAGGCACCAATGGCGCAGATCACCACAATCACCGGGGCAATGATTGAAAAGGGAATTCTAAGAATGGATGCGAACAGCGGAACCGTTGTCAACACCACGATCAATCCCACCAGATTGCCAAGATACATGCTGGCAATCAGTCCCCAGACAAAATCTTTCTGCTCAACAAACAGCAATGGGCCTGGCTGCAGGCCCCAGATGAGGAGGCCGCCCAACAACACTGCAGCGGTTGGGGAGCCTGGAATACCCAGCGCCAGCATAGGGAGCAGGGCACTGGTACCCGCTGCGTGGGCGGCGGTTTCAGGCGCAATCACGCCTTCAATCTGGCCAGTGCCAAACTTGGCGCCGTCCTTCGACATTTTTTTGGCCACACCATAGCTCATGAAAGAAGCCGGGGTCGCGCCGCCAGGGGTGATACCCATCCAAATGCCAATCAGTGAACTTCTGACAGACGTTGCCCAGTATTTGGGAAGCTGCTTCCAGGTTTCAAACACGACTTTCGAATCAATTTTTGCGCTCTTGCCCGAAAAGGCGAGGCCTTCTTCCATGGACAGCAAGATTTCGCCGATACCGAACAGTCCGATCACCCCAATCAGGAAGTCAAAGCCTCGCATCAAATCTGGAATGCCAAAGGTCAGGCGCAATTGGCCGGTGACGGTATCCATACCAACCGCTGCCAGTGCAAAACCGATGGCCATGGACGCCAGAATCTTGAAGGGTGAGCCCTTGCCCATGCCCACGAAGCTGCAGAATGTCAGGAGGTAAACCGCGAAAAATTCTGGCGGCCCAAACTTGAGTGCGAACTTTGCTACCAGTGGCGCCAGGAATGTGATCATCACGACGGCAACAAAAGCACCCACAAACGAGGAGGTGAAAGCCGTCGTCAGCGCCGCACCCGCACGGCCATCCTGGGCCATTGGGTAGCCGTCAAAAGTAGTGGCCACCGACCAAGGTTCACCCGGTATGTTGAAGAGAATGGAAGTGATGGCGCCGCCGAACAGCGCGCCCCAATAGATGCACGAGAGCATGATGATGGCCGAGGTCGGAGACATCGTGAACGTCAAAGGCAGCAAAATAGCCACGCCATTCGCGCCCCCCAGTCCGGGCAACACGCCGATCAGCACGCCGAGAATAATGCCCACGAACATCAAAAGAATGTTCATCGGCGTCAAAATGACGCTGAAGCCGTGGAAAAGTGCGTTTAGTTCATCCATGTGATTATTTGAGTGTGTGGTTCAGTAAACGATTAGCCATGCGAAAGGGTCAATAGCCCAAAAATCTCAAGGGATCCAACACACCCTTGAAGAGCGGCACTTTGAACCAAACTTCAAACATGAAGAAAAACAGTACGATGACAGCCAGCGAGACCACCACGCTTTTTATCCAGGAATATTTGCCCAGAAAAATCATGAAAAGGGCGATGTAAACCACCGACGCGACATAAAGGCCAACCAGCTGAACCGCTGCCACATAGAAAAGCGCGGGTATCAGGACTTGCAGTACCCGTTTGAGTTGGTCCGAGTCCACAAAAATGTCAGTGTTTTTGGTTTTCCCGACCAGAGCCTGAAACAAAATCCCGACGCCTGAGATGCACAACAGCACACCAATGATGAAGGGGAAATAGCCAGATCCGGGGCCATCACTGGTCCAACCAGCGCCAAGCTGGCGTCCCCCGTTAACCACCACGATACCCATGATGATCACGCCGATCGCGATAACCGCCTCGACGATATAGGTCGGAACGCCGGTACGGGGGCCCGTACCTGCTTCGTTGTTTGACTCCATCAAGGAACTCCTGCTGTGTTTTTATGGGTGGCGCTAAAAATGCGCGGGGCTGTAAAAAAGGCCGGCAAAAAATTGCCGGCCGTGTGGTGCATTCAAGCTTTATTTTGCAATAAAGCCGGCTTCCTTCATCAGTTCGCGATGCTTGTTTTCTGCTGCGCCCAGCCATTTGGTGAATTCGTCACCCGTCATGGAGGTCGGATTGAAAGCGCCTTTCTCAATGTAATCTTTCCACTCAGGTGTTTCGCGGACTTTCTTGAGCATGGTGACGTAGAACTCAAGCTGATCTTTCGACACACCAGGGGGCATAAAAATGCCCCTTAGCATGGTGTAGTCAGTCGGTACGCCTGCCTCTTTGCAGGTCGGAATGTCACCCCAGGACTGGGTGGTGGTCACCTTGGCTTTGTAGGGCATGCGCACATCGTCAAACACACACAGGGGGCGCAATTGGCCAGCGCGCCACTGCGCCACAGCCTCGATTGGGTTGTTGACAGTTGAATCAACGTGCTTGCCGACCAATTGGACTGCGACATCGCCACCGCCTTTGAAGGGCACATAGATGAATTTCGTACCGGTAGCGCGCTCGATGCCAACGGTCAGAATTTGATCTTCTTGTTTGGAGCCCGTGCCCCCCATCTTGAATTTGCTCGGACCACCCGCCTTGACTGCTGCCAGATACTCCTTGGCGTTCTTGTATGGGCTTTCCGCATTGACCCACAGCACAAACTGGTCAAGCGCCATCATTGAGACGGGTGTCATGTCGCGCCAATTGAACGGAACGCCCGTTGCCAGCGGGGTGGTGAAGATGTTGGACAACGAAACCACGATTTTGTGGGGATCGCCCTTGGCATCTTTGACACTCAGAAACCCTTCGGCACCGGCGCCGCCCGATTTGTTGACCACAATCAACGGCTCTTTCATCATTTTGTGCTTGATGACGATACCCTGAATGAGCCTGGCCATTTGGTCAGCACCACCGCCGGTACCTGCCGGTACCACAAATTCGACGGGCTTGGTGGGCTCCCAAGCTGCATGAGCAGGCATGGCAAAAGCCCAGATTGCAGCGCTTATCGTACTGGCCAAGACGCTGAAGGTCGCGCCGGCGCTTTTGATTTTCGTTTTCATGATTTGTCTCCGTTGTAATCTGTTGGTTCGAGGGCTGGTTGGCGCTTCATTTCTGCCAACCTCTTCCGCAACGTTTGCATCGTCCTACTGGGGGACGCAAATGTCCTTGATGCGGGTCAATGTTTTTGTATTTGCCATCGAGTTAAGGGTATGTCCTACTCTTAAACCCGAAAGAAGCGTCCTTTCTTCTGTGTTCGCTTCATCGCAACAAAAAGTAAGCGGCCAGTGCATAAAGCACTGTAGCAAAAACTTTCTTCAGGGGTCGGATGTCCATTCCGTGCGCCGTGCGTGCGCCCAGCGGTGCTGTGATGATGCTGGCGACTGAAATCACCACCAGGCCAGGGAGGTAGAGGTAGCCCATGGTTCCGGGAGGCATCAGCGGCATTCCCTGGCCGGCCAGTAGGTAGCCAATTGTTCCTGCCACGGCAATCGGAAATCCCAGCGCGGCAGACGTCCCCACCGCGTCGTGAATTTTCACATTACACCAGGTCATGAAGGGCACGGACACGAATGCGCCACCGGCGCCAACGAGTGACGACAACATTCCGATCAACCACCCCATGCTGAAAGTTGCCATGCGGCCTGGCAAGGTACGGCCAGGTTTGGGCTTGCGATCCATGAACATCTGCGTGGCCGAAAAAGCAACAAAAATCGCAAACAGAATGCCCAGCAACTTGCCTGGTAGTGCCACCGCCATCTGCGCGCCGAACAAAGAGCCCAGCAAGATGCCGGGCGCCAGTATTTGAACGATTGGCCACAGCACGGCGCGCCGGGCGTGATGCGCTCGCACCGATGAAAGAGAGGTAAAACAAATGGTCGCGAGCGAGGTGGCTACCGCAATCTTCACGGTGTACTCCTGAGGAAAGCCTTTGGAGTCAAGAATGAAGGTCAGGAAGGGCACCATCAGCATGCCGCCACCGATGCCCAGGAGACCTGCCAGAAATCCAGTGCTCGCGCCAAGCACGATGAGTTCCACAATCAGTAATGGCTCGATCAGCATCGTGTTGATTTGCCAGCCGATCGCCGGCTGTGACGCGCCAGCGATGGTTTAAAAAAAGGTGTCTGCGAGTGCCACCGGACCGTCATCCTGAACCAGGGTTCAGGTGGGCGAGGGCAGTCTTGCTTCGGGCTCGTCTAACGCGAGACGATCACACCTGCAGGACAATGTACCAAGCCCGTGCTCTATGAGCATTGGTTCAAGGAAATATAAAGCCCAACGCGCATCGCAGACGGCTTGATTGTAGGCCTTTGGCCCCGGCCCAAGACAGCACTTTTATCGAGTGTGGGCAACAAAAACAAGGCGACTAAAGCAACCGCCCGTCTTCTCCCAGAACGGCATCGAGGCGCCTGAGCAGTGCCACCAGTTCAGGCTGACTCTGTTCAGTTTCAGCGCCAGATGACGCGGCCTGGGCTGCTTGGGGCACAGAGACCTCGGCGATGCTGCGATCGGGCAGTTCAAATGCCAGGTTGAGTGCGGCCAGCACCGCAATACGGTCTCGTGCTTTGATTTTCCCGGCGTCGCGAATTTTGCACATTGCCAGGTCGACTCGATTGACCGCGTCGAGCATGCGCGCATCGCCGTTTTCAGGACAGCCAAGTAAGTAGCTCTGCCCCATGATTTGTACTTCCAGCTGTTTCATCAGTCAGTTCCCGAGGGCAGGCTCAGAGTTGGGTGTTGGCGTTTTCGGGCAAGCGCTCAAGCAGCGCCTCGACCCGCGCACGCGCGGCACTGAGCCTGGATTTCAGTGAATCTCGCTCGTGAGTCAGCACGGTGACCTGCTCGGCCAGCAAGGTGTTGGTTCTCAGCAGTTCTTCGTAGCGCAGCAAGAGGCGATCCACCCGTTCGGTAAGGCGAGCGGCCAGGGGATCGTTGGGGGTGGGATTGGACATGCTGCAGGGATTGTAGGGTTTAGCCGCGAGCCAAGCGTAGAATCCAGCGCGTTGGTGCTCGCGGTGTGGTTCACACGCCGCAGTTCAACGGGAAGCAGGGTGAAATCAAAGCCAAGTGGTCCGGGTTAGCCCGCATCACAGCGCCGCGACAACTAACCTGCGCTGCCCCCGCAACGGTAAAACGGACGAAGGCTTTGCAGGATCGCTCCTGCTCCGGCCTTCAGCTTTCATCATCAGCCACTGAGCACCCTTGAACAAGGGCTTGGGAAGGCGATGAGAGCAGTTCCGTCAGCCCGGATACCGGCCAACAAGGTGAGCGCATGTCCAGATTTGGCCGTGCGCTCGTAACGCTCATGCACTGGCGGGGAAGTCGGTGACGGCACTTTGTTGAAGGTTTGACCCATGAAATCGTGTTTTTACCGTGCGCGCCTGGCCGCACTACCGTTGGCTTTGGCGGCTGCCGTTCCGACTTTTGCCCAAACTCAGCCGATGCGTGAGCTCACCGAAACGGTGGTCACGGCCAGCCGCAA
>JANMBW010000515.1:0-2676 GCA_031360565.1 Polaromonas sp. | reverse complement strand
TGGCGGGATCCAGTTCGATGCGGACTTCGCGGCTCACGCCACCGACGCGCTTGACGGCGCCGACACCGGGCACACTGAGCAGCCGTTTGGTGACAGCGTTATCAACCAACCAGCTCACGTCCTGGCTGTCCATGCCGGGCACAGAGGTGCTGCCTGAGGGACCAGGCGCGGCGACAAAAGTCAAAACCACCCGTCCGGCGGTGGAAGCCTTGGTCACCGACGGGTCGCGCATTTCGCCGGGAAGGTCTGCCCTGACCCGGGCTACTGCATCGCGCACGTCATTGACCGCCTCCGCGATGGGCTTTTCGAGAACGAATTCCACCGTGATGGCGACATGTCCGTCGAGCACGCTGGTGTAAATGTTTTTGATGCCCTGCAGCGAGGCCACCGCGTCCTCGATCTTGCGGGCGACCTCGGTCTCCAGTTGGGCCGGCGCCGCACCTGGCAGACTGGCCTCGACCTTGACGATAGGTAACTCAATGTCCGGAAAGTCCTGCACGGCGCTAGCCCGGTAAGCCAGCAAGCCCGCCAGCGTGAGCAACGCAAACAGCATGATGGCTGGGATCGGGCTCTTGATCGATAGCGACGAAAAATTCACAACTGCTCTTTATTTGATAGCTATCGGTGTAGACGGTATCTTGGCTGAAGGCTTATTTGGTTCTGATTTGTCGGTTGCAGCCGGGCTGCCGGAGACTTTGTTCACCAGGTCACCATCGTTCAAAAAACCCGCACCGCTGGCCACCAGCTCCGAGTCTGGCGTCACTCCGGCGAGCAGTTCCACCCGGTCGCCCAGCCGCCGGCCGGCTTGTACCTTGACCTGGCGGACGTGACGGTCGGCTTGTAATACAAACACATAGCTGAAGCCGTCTCGAATCACCACGGCCTGTTGCGCAACGGTGAGTCCGTCAGAGCTCCCCAAATCGAACTCGCCTTTGGCAAACATACCGGCCCGGACCTGGGCCCCGAGCTTGGGCGTCTCGCTGGTCTTAGGCGCCGGGCGAGTAGGGGTGGGGCCGAAAGTGCTGGGCAAATCCACATAGACCAGCGCCGACCGGGTCAGCGGATCGACCGTGGGCGCAATCATGCGCACCCTGCCTTTGAGCTCGACGCCATTGGCCGCTGTCACAGTGGCTGTGGTTCCGGCGCTCAGGCGCGCCAGTTCGCTGGACGTGACTTCGGCCCGCCATTCGAGGCGCCCACCGCGTATCAATTTGAACAACTCCGTACCGCTGCTGACCACTGCGCCGACGGTCGCGCTGCGGGCAGAAATTATTCCATCGTCCGGTGCCAGCAGGCGCGTTTGCCTGAGCCGTACCTGTTGAACCGTCAGCGTGGCCTTGGCAGCTTCAAGGCGAGCCTGCGCGGTTTTTTCCAGGGTGCTGTACTGGTTGATTTGCTGCTCGCTCAGGGCACCGCTGGCCTGCAAGGTTCTGGCTTTTGCGGCGTTGGTGGCCGCGTCCATGGCATTGGCTTCTGCTTCGGCGACGTTGGCGCGGCTTTGCGCCAGATCGGCCTGGATACTGTCAAGTGCGAAAGTCGCCAGCACCTGGCCGGCTCGCACGCGGTCGCCGACATTGACCCTCACCTCGGTCAATCGCAGGCCATTGGCTTCGCTGCCGATCAGCGCTTCCTGCCAGGCGGTAATGCTGCCATTGGCAGACAAACGGATCGGCAGGCGGGTCGCAATGGGCCGAACCGTGGTCACCGTCAGTGCCGCCTTGGGTCCAGCGCCGGGTGCGTTACCCGCCGTGCCAGGTTTTGAATAAAAAATGGCTGCAGCAAGCGAAAAGAAAGCGCTGACAGCTACTAAAATAATAGCAAATGATTTATTTTGAAAAGAGATCATGGGTTGGATGGGGCCGCTGGTGCAGACGCTGACCAGCCCCCGCCAAGTGCCCGATAAAGTGCAATCCAGGCGCTTTGGCGCTCCCGTTCCAGGCTGAGTACTGCGACCTGGGCTGCCAGCAGCGTGCGGCGTGCTTCCTCGAGTTCAACCAGACTGGCCAGTCCGGCCTGGTAGCGCGCCTCGGTACCCGCGAAGGCGCGGCGGTAGCCCTCGGCTGCAGCAGCCATATCGCTTTGCCGTGCGGTGCTACTTTGCAGGTTCACCAGCGACTCCTCCACTTCGCGAACGGCCTGCCGCGCGGCGCTACGGTATTTGCCGGCAGCTTCTTCGTAGCGTGCGATGGCGGCCTCGACATTCGCCTGGCTGGCACCCCCATCCAACAGCGGGACGGTCAGCGCCAGGGGACCGACGGACCAGCTTTCAAAGCTCTGTGTGAATCCGCGCGCGCGCGTCGTGTTGGAGAAGATGTTTCCGGTGAGGTGAAGGCGCGGATAGCGTTGGGCGCGTGCGCTGCCCACTTCAAAGCTTGCAGCGGCCAGCGTGCGCGCGGCGTTGTAAAGGTCTGGCCGTTGCGACAGGACATCCGCCGGAACGCGCGGAATATCGGGAATGGGCATTTGAGGCGGGTTTTGGCTCTGCTCGAGTTTTTGCCGCAGCACTGGCTCCGCCACAGCGGTCAGGGCCACCAATGCTTTCAGATCCACCTCACACAGCGCACCCTGCTGTGTCAGCCGGCTGTTGCCTTCCGAAGCGCTGGCCTGTGCCAGCGCGGCGGTGGCTGCAGAGCCGAATCCGGCCTGGGTCAGCAGCGCGGTCAGGCGGGCGGTCTC